>NZ_JANLGY010000006.1 GCF_024653915.1 Sulfuricaulis sp.
CCCAACATGCCGGCTAACCCGCCCGCGCCGGGGCCGGCGATCGGCAAGCCGCACGGTCCGGCGCTCGCGAGCATTTTGTCAATCTGTCCTTCGACGAAGTTTCTGACGATGTTCTTCACGAGGTCTTTGGCCAGGAACGCGAACGGCCCGATGGCCTGTGCAGGCAGGGAGAGCAAGGTGACCAACAGGAAGTATCCGGCTATGCGCTTCATAGTTACTCCTCACCGTATTTTGTGCAGGATGCGGAATTAGTTGTTAGTTGGGATGGCGCGTCGAATTTCCCAGTATACAGAGCGACAGAAAAAAAGCGGTGGATAGTTGAATTACCGTGAATTAGGTCGGCATCCCAATGAAAAAAACTGAATCAAGAGGCCTGAGGAACTGCTTTGATGGGGACGAACAAGAAGTTAGCCGATCTCGCCCTTTTTGACTTTCAGCCGCAGCGCTTTGACACCCATCTTCTGCAACTGTTGGGCCGCGCCTTCTAATTGCTCGATATTATCGTAGGGGCCGAGGCGCACGCGGTGGTACTCGCCCTTGCCCTCGATAATGATTTTCTGGATATGCGCGACCAGGCCCGCGAGCGCGAGTTTGGCCTTCATCTGGTCAGCCTCTTCGAAGCCCGCAAAGGAACCTGCCTGCAGAATGTAACTCACTCCCTCCTCCGGTTTGGCTTTGACCGGTTTGGCGCGGGCCCGCCGCTCGGGTAGCACGGTCTCGGTTTCCGGCAGGATGGTATAGAAATCGAATTTCGGCTTGGGGGTTTTCGCGGGTTCCAGTTCTTTCCTGGCGGGCTTTTCCGCCGGCTTGCTGATACTGGAAAAGAAATTCCCGAGGCCGCTGCGGCCGTCTCCGCGGTGGGAGTACATCTGCCACAGCATCACCCCGGCCACGCCGATGCCGATGCCGACCACGAGCAGCAGCCAGCCGGGTTTGCGGAAACGGCGTGCCGAAAATCTTTTGCGTCTGCGCACCATGCGGCTACTTTACATTGCCTCGGGCGCTGACACACCCAGAAGCTTCAGCCCGTTGGCAATTACCTGACGCGTGGCCACGATCAGATTGAGGCGTACATCGCGTACCGCCGCGTCCTCGACCAGAAAGGTATGCGCACCGTAATAGGTGTGAAAGTCATGGGAGAGTTCGCGCAGGTAATAGGCAAGCTGATGCGGTTCGTGGTCCCGCGCCGCCGCTTCCAGCACCTCCGGGTAGCGCGCCAGCCGCTGGATCAGCGCCACTTCATGGGCCTGTGTCAGGCGCGCGAGGTTGCGGTCGCCGTTCGCCGGATCGTGACTGAAGCCCTTTTCCTTCATCTGCCGGAACACGCTGTAAATGCGCGCGTGCGCATACTGCACGTAATACACCGGATTGTCGTTGGACTGCGACTTGGCCAAATCGAGGTCGAAATCCATGTGCTGTTCGCACTTGCGTAGCACGTAGAAAAAACGCGCGGCGTCATTGCCGACCTCGTCGCGCAGTTCACGCAGCGTGACAAACTCGCCACTGCGGGTGGACATCTGCATGCGCTCGCCGCCTTTGTAGAGGATGGCGAACTGCACCAGCAGCACGTGCAGCCGCTCAGGATTGTCGCCGATGGCAGACAATGCTGCTTTGACACGTGGGACGTAGCCGTGGTGGTCCGCGCCCCAGATGTCGATAACCTGGTCGTAGCCGCGCTCTAGCTTGTCCATGTGGTAGGCGATGTCGTGGGCGAAATAGGTCATCTGACCGTTCTCGCGCACCACCACGCGGTCTTTCTCGTCGCCGTAGTCGGTGGAGCGAAACCACAGCGCACCCTCTTTTTCGTAAACATGTCCTGATTTCTTGAGGCGTTCGATGGCGCGCTCGGCGGCGCCTTCTTCGACCAGCGCGCGCTCGGAAAACCATTGATCATAGGTGACGCCGAACTCTTCCAGATCCTGACGGATGTCGTCGAGGATAATCTGTAACCCGAGGTCAAATACCTTGCGATAGGCCGTGGGACCAAGCAGGGATTTCGCGCGCTCAATCAGCGCGTCGATATGGGTTTCCTTGTCACCGCCTTTAGGTTCGTCGGGCGGGATGTTTTCAAATATTTTCGCGGACGCGTGCCGGTACTTGTCGGCGTTTTCGCGGTGCAGGGTGGCGCCGATGTCGTAGACATAATCGCCCTTGTAACCGTTGACGGGGAAGTCGAATTTTTCGTCGCACAGTTCGAGATAGCGCAGCCACACGCTGGTGGCGAGGATGTCCATTTGGCGGCCGGCGTCGTTGATGTAGTACTCGCGATGGACCTGGTAGCCCACGGCATCAAGCAGATTCGCCAGCGTGGCGCCATAGGCCGCGCCGCGCCCGTGGCCGACATGCAGCGGGCCGGTGGGATTGGCCGAGACAAATTCCACCTGTACCTTGCGACCGGCGCCCATCTGGCTGCGGCCGTAGGTCTCGTGCTTTTCCAGAATTTCGCGCACCACGATGTGATAGGCATCGGCGCTCAGGAAAAAATTAATGAATCCCGGACCGGCAATTTCGACCTTGACGATTTTTTCGGACGCGGGCAAAGCCTTGACGATTTTTTCGGCCAGCTCACGCGGTTTAACGCGCGCTTGTTTGGCCAGCACCAAGGCAATGTTGCAGGCGAAGTCACCGTGTTCCTGGGACTTGGTGTGGTCCACCGTGATCGCCGCGCCGTGAGCTGGTGGCAGCGCGCCGGTAGCCTCCAGGCCTGCGAGTGCCGAGGCGATGAGATTTTCGATGTGGTGCTTCAAGAGATGTCCGAGATTGTTTGTAGTCTCTGCGTCTGGCGCTTAGCCCTCACCCCTTGCCCTCTCCCGCTCGCGCGGGAGAGGGGGAGTCGGTTGGCTTCAAGCCGGAAATCTTATTTCGGCTTGAAGCCAGAGACATTGACTGGACGTCGATTCTACCGGCCCGGCGGGGGCGCGAAAAGCGTGATCGTGGCTCGAAAGTCGGTTATGGCTCAGCCTCCTCAGTCATGAGGTTTTCCACTTCGCGCAGATTGGCACGTTTCATCGGTTTGCCGTCCACCGGGCTCAAGGGCGATTCGCGCGCCTCGCGCCGGTCGAATATGCACAGTTCAATCGGAACGTTGTCGGCGGTGAAGCGGTAAGCCGGGAACGTCTCCTGACGGTCGCCGCCGAAACGCAGACGACGGTCGGCCTGTTCGTAGGGGATACTGTGTTCCTGCAGCCAGAATCCGATTTCCTCCGGGGTATCGGCGGTGAGGTGAATCTCGATCTCGGTGGCCGAGGTGACGGTGCCGCTCAATACCGGCCCCACCAGGCGTGGATCGAATTTGGACAAAAAGCGCATGGCCTCGGCGGCGAGTTCGCGCAACCGGCGCACACTTTGATTAAGGTGGCCTCCGTGAAACAAGCGCAGGTATTCCTGCAGCGCGGCATCCACTTCGTCGTTGCCCGGCAGGTTTTTGGTCTCGGGCAAGCCCAGACGCGCCGCGGCCTTGCGCTTGGCGGTATGGAAATCGCGCACGCCCTCCTCCGCCATGATGCGCGCGGCATCGGTCGCAATGTGCGTGCGCAGCTGATCCTCGCCCAGTGAGTTTGGTTTGGCCCTGTGCCCGTTCTGAGAAGAGCGGGGCTTGTGGCGCATCAGAAGAGTTTCTCGCGCACGTTTTCCGGCACCTTTTCCGGCACGGTCTCGGGAGAGGTTTCTCCTTCAAGCCCGGGAAGAGTCTGGGGGGTTTCCGTGCCCTGGACGAAATATTCCTCGATGGCCAACGGATTGTCGGGCGAGGTGGGTTTCCCGGTCTCGCTATCGATGGTGATGCGCACCATGGTTTCCGGCGGGATCAGCGGCTTTTCGGGAACACCCTCGAGCGCCGTGCGCATGAAATCAATCCACACCGGGAGTGCCGTGCGCCCGCCGGTTTCCGCCCGGCCGAGCGAGACCGGCTGATCGAAACCAATCCAGGCTGTCGTCACCACTTCACTGTTGAAGCCCGAAAACCAGGCGTCGCGATAGTCATTGGTGGTACCGGTCTTTCCGGACAGGTCTTTGCGTCCCAGAACCAGCGCGGCCCGACCGGTGCCGGCGCGAATGACATCCTGCATCATGCTGGCCATGAGAAAGCTGGTTTCGGGACTCAGTGCGCTCGGTGCGTACACCGGTTTGTTCTGATCCTTGCCTGGACCGGCGGCGGGTGCAGTGGCCGGATTGGGTGCAGCCTGACCGGAATTTAAAGGCATGTCGAGCGCCGGTGTTTTACATTCCCGGCAAATAACCGCCGGTCTGGCCTGTTCCAGTATTGTGTGGTTGGCATCCTCCACGCGCGCGATGAAGTATGGTGTGATCCGGTAACCGCCGTTGGCAAATACGGCAAACGCGCTCACCATCTGCATGGGAGTCGCCGAGGCGCTGCCGAGCGCGAGCGACAGGTTGCGTGGAATTTTGGCCGGGTCAAAACCAAAGCGTTCCATGTATTCGACGGTGTAGGAAACGCCGATGGCGCGCAGCAGCCGAACCGCAACCAGATTGAGCGATAGCGTTAGTGCCTTGCGCAGGCGTGTCGGACCGAAGAATTTTTTGCTGTAATCCTCGGGCCGCCATTCCTCCTCGGGGGAGTCGCCGCCATCCATCACGATCGGTGCGCCGCTGACCGTGGTCGCGGCGGTGAAGCCTTTGTCCAGCGCCGCGCTGAAAATAAAAGGCTTGATGCTCGATCCGGGTTGGCGCTCTGCCTGGGTGACACGGTTGAAACTGCTTTGTTGAAAGTCAAAACCGCCTGTAAGTGCGAGCACGGCACCGTCGCTGGGGCGCAAGGCCACTAGCGCGCCGGCCACTTTCGGAATCTGCGCCAGGCGCCACGAGCCGGTTTCCTGCATCTGTTGCGGATCTTCGACGGCTTCAAGATAAATAATGTCACCCGGCTTGACCACGTCGGCGGCATTTTTGGGGGCGTTACTCAGGCTGTTCTCATCAATATAACGTCGGGCCCACGACAAGCCCTCCCAGCCGAGCTCGACCGTGGCACCGTCCTGGGTATAGACCTGTGCGTTTTTTTCCTCAACCTTGAACACCACACCCGGCAACAATCCGCCCACGATGCGGAAATCCTTGAGGGCGTCGTCGAGATATTCGGCCTCGGGTTTTTCACGGATCGTCACGTGACCGGCTGGTCCGCGGTAACCGTGGCGGCGCTCGTAATCCAGCAGGCCGGTACGAAGCGCCTTGACCGCCGCCTGCTGGTGTTTGGCGTTGAGAGTGGTGTAGACGTGAAAGCCGCCGGCGTAGGTTTTTTCGTCGTACGTCTGGATCATGTACTGCCGAACCAGTTCGGCCACGTAGGGTGCCGCGGTGTCCGATTGGAGCGAGTGCTTGGCCGCCGCCAGCGGTGAATCGATTGCTGCCGTGAAAGCCGTTTCATCGATGAAATCGAGATTCAGCATCTGCTTCAGAATGGCGTTGCGCCGCTCGAGGGCGTTCTCGGGATTGGTCAGGGGGTTGTCCCGTGACGGTGCTTTCGGCAGGCCGGCGAGCATCGCCATCTCCGGCAGCGTCAGCTGCTGGAGATTCTTGCCGTAATAAATCTGGGCGGCGGCGGCGAAGCCGTAGGAGCGGTGCCCGAGAAATATCTTGTTGAAGTAGAGTTCAAGTATTTGCTGTTTGCTTAATTCACGCTCGATCTTGAAGGCGAGCAGAACCTCCTTGATTTTGCGCGTGTAGGTTTTTTCGGGACTGAGAAAAAAATTGCGCGCCACTTGCATGGTGATGGTGCTGGCGCCCTGTCCAGTCGACTGGGTGCGGAAGTTGTGCCACGCGGCCCGCAGAATGCCGACGAAGTCGACGCCATGGTGATAAAAGAAAGAACGATCTTCGGCCGCCAGTACTGACTTGATAAGCATGTCCGGCACCTCCTCAATTTTTACCGGAATGCGTTTTTCTTCGCCGAACTCGGCGATCAATTCTCCGTCAGCGGTGTAGACCCGCATGGGCACTTTCAGCTGTGCCCCCGAAAGATCATCCAGGGAGGGAAGTGTGGGCGTGAGAATAAGTGCGATCAGGGTGAGTAGCACCACCCCGCTCGCGAACAGACCAAAAAGCCCGATCAGCGCCAGTTGCCAACGCTGTGTGGGCAAGTGCTGGCGGGTCCATCGGGAGAAAAAACTCCCAGAATCATTCATGTTGGGAAAGGGATGTGGAAACCTGTGTCAGGGAACGTCCGAAGCCCGGCGTGCCAGGGATTATAAACCACTGCTTGCCGGACACGGTATTTCTGAACAAAACGCCTTTGTTCCCTGGGAAAATCTGTTGAAAAACCCATAAATCCCGGCTAATTCAATGATTTGTCATTATTGAATTCTATGGTCTATATTTGGTTCTAGCATTTAATCTACATTAGATGTATCAATCATAACTCATGGATTTAGAGAGGAAAATAAAGTGAGCGCCCTTGCGGGATTATTTTCCAAAAAGAAGCCGCCACTGATAGGGATCGACATCAGTTCCTCCGCCGTCAAGGTGCTCGAACTGAGCAGAAACGGCGAGCATTATCGCGTCGAGCGCTATGCGGTGGAGCCCCTACCCCAGAATGCGGTGGTGGAGCACGCGATTACGGAAGTCGAGCAGGTAGCGCAGGTGGTAGAGCGCGCCGTCAAGAAATCCGGAACGAAGGTCAGGCACGCCGCCGTCGCGGTGCCGGCGGCGCATGTCATCACCAAAACCATCAAGATGGCAGCCAACCTGAGCGATCAGGATCGCCAGACACAGGTGGAGATGGAAGCGGATCATTACATCCCCTATCCGCTGAATGAAATCAATCTCGATTTCCAGGTTCTGGGCCCGTCGGAGAGCAACCCGGAAGAAGTGGACGTATTGATGGCCGCCTGTCGCAAGGAAATCGTGGATGACTATCTCGCCGTCATCCAGGCGCCAGGCCTGACGCCCATGGTGGTGGATGTCGAAACCTATGCCATGGAAAATGCCTTTTCGCTAATCACCAGCCACATGCCCGGTGGCGGCATGGAAAAAACCATCGCCGTGCTGGATATCGGCGCCACCGCAACCACCATCAACGTGGTGCATAACAATCGCTCGGTTTATACCCGCGATCACGCCTTCGGCGGTCGGCAGTTGACGGAAGAAATTCAGCGTCGCTACGGCCTGTCTTATGAGGAAGCGGGGCTGGCCAAGAAACAGGGTGGCCTGCCTGACAACTATCAGACGGATGTGTTGCGGCCATTCATGGAAGCCATGTGCCAGGAAATCATGCGTGCGCTGCAGTTCTTTTACTCCTCCACGCCGTTCAATAGCGTGGATCAGTTACTGCTGGCCGGCGGTTGTGGGCAAATCTCGGGTATTGATGAACTGGTGGCGGCGCGCATAGGCGTGCCGGCGATGGTGGCCAATCCCTTCGCAAGCATGTCGCTGGCCTCACGCATCAAGCCGCAGCACCTGTCGAATGACGCCCCCTCGCTCATGATCAGCTGTGGGCTTGCCATGCGAAGCTTCGACCTGTGACCACGCGGGTTAATCTTCTTCCCTGGCGTGAGATGCACCGCAAGGAGCAGGATCGTCAGTTGCTGACGATCGCTGTGGGCGCATGGATTCTGATGGCTGTGATCATTTTCTATGCTCACGTGCACGTGACTGCTCTGATAGAAAACCAGACCAAACGCAACGATTTTCTTAATCAGGAAATTGCCAAGGTCGAGCTGGAGATCAAGGAAATCGCTGAGCTGAAAAAGAAGCGGGCAGATCTGATCGCGCGCATGAACGTGATCTATCAATTGCAGGGGGACCGCACCCGAGTGGTGCATCTTTTCGACGAACTGGCACGCAAGCTGCCGGACGGTGTCTATCTGGCGTCACTGGTTCACTCGGGTAGCAGCATCGCGCTCAAGGGTGTGGCCCAATCGAATGCCCGCGTTTCGGCGCTCATGCGTAACCTGGCTGCTTCGGACTGGTTCGCCGAGCCGGAACTCGAACTGATTACCGTCAAGGCCCAGGGAAGCGAGCGCGTTAGTGATTTTTCTCTCAAGGTCAAGCAAGCCGCCAAGCAGCAGAAAAAGATCGAGGATACCGGCACATGACGCTGGACGATCTAAAAAATATTGACTTCAATAATCTCGGTTCTTGGCCAGTACCGATCAAGATCGGCAGCATTCTGGTCATATGCATTGTCATTCTATTCGCCGGTTTCTGGTTTTTAATCCAGGGCGAACTCGATGAGTATGCCGGAGCGCAGAAAAAGGAAGAAGGTTTGCGCGAGACCTACATGAACAAGAAAGGCCTGGCGATCAATTTGCCGGCCTACCAGCAGCAGATGGATGAAATGGAGCAGACCTTTGGTAGCCTGCTGCGACAACTCCCTAATACGACAGAAGTTCCGGACCTGTTGGTGGATATCACTCAGGCCGGTCTGGGCCGTGGCCTGGAATTCACGCTATTCCGCCCGGAGAAGGAACTGCCCAAGGATTTCTACGCTGAAATGCCGATCAGCGTTCAGGTCCGTGGCAGCTATCATGAGCTGGCGCAGTTTGTCAGCGACGTCGCCGCGCTTCCCCGCATCGTAACTTTTGGCGACATCAATATCAGTTCATCTGGGAAGGACAACAAGCTGACCATGTCGGCCAAGGCCAGGACCTATCGCTATCTCGAGGAAGGGGGCGTTGCCAAACCGGTCAAAGCCAAGCCTCGGGGGCGGAAGTGATAGCCATGAAACCGGTAATACCACTGCTCATGGCGAGCTTGTTTTGCGTGACGCTGACGGGTTGCAGCAGCGATGGCTTGGAAGACCTGCGCGATTTTGTCAAGAACGCCTATGCCGACAAAAAGCCTAAGGTAGAACCACTGCCGGAAATCAAAATGCAGGAAACATTTATTTATAATTCGGCAAACCTGGCGGATCCCTTCGCTGCTTTCAATCTCAAGCCACAAGGTCAAAAGAGCGCCAGCGGACCGCGGCCGGATCCCAATCGTCGCAAGGAGCCGCTCGAAGACTATCCGCTGGATTCGCTGAAGATGGTGGGTACCCTTTCGCGGGGCAAGCAGGCGTGGGCTGTGATTCAAGCGCCAGACGGGACCGTTCACCGTGCGCAAGTTGGAGAACACCTGGGGCAGAACTCCGGCATGATCAACAAAATCACCGAGGAAAAAATCGATCTGATTGAGCTGATACAGGGCACCATGGGCGACTGGGTCGAGCGTGAAGCGAACCTGACATTGTTGGAATGAACTGGAAAAACAGAGGCGGGAAGATCATGAAACAGAAAATTCGAATCTTGCGCACCGTGGCGCTCGCGGCCGGCCGATCACTGGTGCTTCTGGTTGCCATGGTCGGGATATCCGCCAACGCGTTCAGCGCGGAAATCCAGTCCATCGTTTGGGAGCCGGGCAGCGAATCACCGGTGCTGCAAGTGCGCGCGGCCGGAGAGAGTACGTTTACCACCCAGGTGCTGGAAGAAGGCCAGCGTTTGCGTATCAGTTTTCCAGACAGCAGTATGGGACCGTCGCTTGCCGAGCTTCAGGGTTTGGACAAGGTGAAGGGTGCGTATCCCTATCTTGCCGATAATGGCACGACCGTTGTGGTGGATTTGCTGATGAACGAACCCGGCCAGCTCGATGTACAAAAGGCCGAATACGGATACCGCGTAGTAGCCTCCACGACAGCACCTGCACCCGTTACACCGGCCGTGAGCGTTGCCGAGACCCCGTCAGTGGCGCTTGCACCGCCTGCTGCGATGGAAACGCCGATTAAAGCCGAAGAGCCCATTACGGAAAAACCTGCCACCGCCGAGCCGGCGCAAGCTGTCGCCCCGGTCGCGGATGAGAAAAATTCCATTAATGAGATTGTCTACGCCAAGTTGCCCGGCGATCGTATTCAGATCACCTTCAGAATGACGAAGGCGCCTACCGAGCCGAACGCTTTCACCATCACTAATCCGGCGCGTATCTCGCTGGATTTTCCGAATACCCGTGTCGGACTCGAAAAGAAGAATCTCTCGATCAAGGAAGCGGCTGTCACCAACGTGACCGCCATCGAGGCGGAGGACCGCTCACGCGTAGTGCTGAGCCTGATCAAGCCGGTTGCTTATTCCACGAATATTGAAGGTAACAATTTTATTGTGACCGTGGAGGCGCCCGTCAGCGCCATTGCCGGGGCGGTCGAACCCAAGACCACGCATTTTGCCAGCACCCGCAAGACCGGTAAGTACAGTGTGAAGGGCATTGATTTTCGTCGTGGGCCGCAGGGCGACGGCAAGATCATCATCGATCTCTCCGATCCCACCGTGGGCATCGATATCCGTGAACAGGCCGGTGAGATCATGCTCGATTTCCTGAATACCTCGGCGTCCGCCGAGTTACAGCGCCGACTCGACGTGGTTGATTTCGCGACCCCGGTGCAAACGATTGATACCTTCACACAAGGCAAAAACACGCGCATGATCATCACGCCCAAGGGCAAGTACGAGCACCTGGCGTACCAGACCGGTAATGTCTTTACCGTCAGCGTCAAACCGGTGATTGAAAAGCCGGATGAAAAAAAGGTGGATGAGTTCGGTTATTCCGGCGAGAAACTGTCGCTCAATTTCCAGAATATCGAGGCGCGTGCGGCACTGCAGGTGCTGGCGGATTTTACCGGCCTCAATTTCGTCGTGGGCGACACGGTCAAGGGATCCCTTACGCTGCGCCTGAAAGACGTGCCGTGGGATCAGGCGCTTGATCTTATTCTTGACAGCAAGAACCTCGCGATGCGCCGCAAGGGCAATGTTGTGACAGTGGCGCCCGCGCCCGAGGTGGCGGCCAAAGAAAAGGCCAATCTGGAGGCCACCAAGGCGGTGATCGAACTCGAGCCGCTGATTTCGGAACTCATCCAGATCAACTATGCCAAAGCCGATGACATTGCGAGCCTGCTAAAGTCCATCAAAGCCGTGACCACTGCCAGTTCGCAAGAGCATCCGGTATTTGGCAGCTCGGCCACGGGCGCCACCATAGAGAAATCGAGCGCGTCCAATACGCTGCTGTCACCCCGTGGGCAGGTGACGGTTGATCAACGGACCAACTCTCTCCTCGTTCAGGACACGCCAGGCAAGATCCGGGAAATTCGCCGACTGATTGCCCAGCTGGACCAGCCTGTGCGTCAGGTGATGATTGAATCCCGTCTGGTGGAGGCCAGTCAGAATTACAGCAGGACCCTTGGTTCCCGTCTCGGTCATAAAACTGACAGGACCAAAGGTTCTACGCGCACTATTAGCTCGGGCAAATTAGATGTATTTGAAGACTACGTTAACAGTGGGACATTCGAATATATGCCAGGGGGTCTTAACGTTAACCTTCCTTCGGCAGGTATCGGTAGCTCAGCTCCTGGTGTGATTTCGGTTATCCTGTTTAAGGGCGCTAACATACTGGATTTGGAGTTATCCGCGCTCGAACAGGAAGGTGGAGGTAAAGTCATTTCCAGTCCACGCGTCATTACGGCTAACCAGAAAGTAGCGCGTATCGAGCAGGGTCAGGAGAGGGTATTCACTACCAACGTGCTGGGTGTGGGCTCCGTAGTTACAAAGAAGGCGACTCTGAAACTGGAAGTTACGCCCCAGATCACGCCAGATGACCGCATTAATATGGATGTGCATATCACCAAGGACAACTTTGCCGACGCCGCCACCGGCATATTGAACATCAAGGAGATAAAGACCCAGGTGCTGCTCGACAACGGTGAGACCGTTGTGATTGGCGGTATTTACGAGCAGGACAAGGTTGATACTGTCACCAAGGTTCCGTTCTTTGGAGATATTCCTCTGCTGGGCTGGCTGTTCAAGAGCAAGGAAGTCAAGGACAACAAGACCGAGCTACTGATTTTCCTTACCCCCCGGATCCTCGCGGATAACCTGAGCCTGCGCTAACCATCTCGACAAGCGGGACGGCTGTCTTACGGCGGCCGTCCCGCTTGCTATATGGTCGGGATGCTGGCATACCTGCGGCCATGAGCCGAGCGGACAATGTCTTTCTGATTGGCCCCATGGGGGCGGGTAAATCCACCATTGGGCGCCATCTGGCTGAACTCCTGAACAAGGATTTTCAGGATTCCGACCACGAGATCGAGAAACGCACCGGTGCCAACATCCCCCTGATCTTTGAAATCGAAGGCGAGGTCGGCTTTCGCAGCCGCGAGTCTTCTGTCATCGATGACCTCTCCCGTAAATCCAATCTAGTGCTCGCTACTGGCGGCGGTGTTATTCTGTCGGCGGATAACCGTCTTGCGTTACACAGCCGCGGCGTGGTGGTTTATCTGCATGCGCCGCTGGATACTCTCCTGCAACGCACGCGCCGCGACCGCCAGCGTCCGCTGCTGCAAACAAAGGATCGCCGCGGCACGCTGGAAGAGATCGTCAAGGCACGTGAACCGATTTACCGGCAAACGGCGGATATCGTGGTCGAAACGGCGCATCGCTCACCGGTGAGCGTGGCGCGCGAGATTGCGCGTAAACTGGAAGCCCTGCAATCCAATGAAAACGCTGGATCTTGATCTCGCGGCAAGGAGTTACCCGATTTATATCGGGGCGGGTCTGCTCGGCCAGGCCGAGTTGTTGACGCGGCATGTCGCGGGCACGAGGGTTGCCATTGTAACCAACGAGACAGTGGCCCCGCTGTATCTTGCCAAGCTTCGCGCCCACGTTGCCTCCCTCCAACCGGTCGAGGTGGTGTTGCCGGATGGCGAGCAGTACAAGTCGCTCGAGGTGCTGAATCGCATATTTGATGCATTGCTCTCAGCGCGCTGCGACCGGCGCACCACCTTGATCGCGCTTGGTGGCGGTGTCGTTGGGGACATGGCCGGCTTTGCCGCGGCGAGTTACCAGCGCGGTATCCCCTTCATCCAGGTACCGACCACATTATTGTCGCAGGTGGATTCCTCGGTTGGCGGCAAGACCGGCGTTAATCATGCGCTCGGCAAGAACATGATCGGCGCGTTCTATCAGCCACACGCGGTCATCATCGACACTGACACGCTCATCACCCTGCCGGACCGCGAGCTCTCCTCCGGGCTGGCCGAGGTGATCAAATATGGACTGATCCGTGACCCCGAGTTTTTCGTCTGGCTCGAGGCCAATCTGGACAAACTGCTGGCGCGCGATGCCGAAGCACTGGCCTTCGCCATCCACCGTTGTTGCCGCAACAAGGCGGAGGTGGTGGCCGCGGACGAGCTCGAATCCGGCGTGCGCGCCACGCTCAATCTGGGTCACACTTTTGGACATGCGATCGAGACCGGTATGGGTTACGGCGCGTGGTTGCACGGCGAGGCCATCGCCGCGGGCATGGCCATGGCGGCGGATTTGTCGCAACGGCTTGAGTGGCTCACCACGGCGGAGACGGCGCGCATTGAAAAACTGATAAGGCGCGCACGCCTACCGGTGCGTGCGCCCGGCTCGCTGTCGCCTGCGCGGTTTCTCGAGCTCATGGCCGTGGACAAGAAGGTGCAGGACGGTCGTTCGCGGCTGGTGCTGCTCAAGCATCTTGGCGAGGCCGTGGTGACCGACGAATGTCCACGCACGGCGCTTGAGGCGACATTGGCGAGCATGCGGGAAGCGGCGTAATGCTGGTCCCTTATGCCGCGCACGATGCTACTTCGCGCGGACGACGATATCCCGAACCCTCGCCCGCGAATCGTTCCGAATATCAGCGCGATCGCGACCGCATTATCCACAGTGCTGCTTTTCGCCGCCTGGAATATAAAACCCAGGTATTCATCAACCACGAAGGCGATCTGTTCCGCACGCGTCTGACGCATTCGATCGAAGTAGCGCAGATCGCGCGTTCCATCGGCCGTGCGCTGGGACTCAACGAAGACCTGACCGAAGCGATTGCGTTGGCACACGATCTCGGGCACACGCCTTTCGGCCATTCGGGTCAGGACGCGCTGAACGAATGCCTGCGCGATTACGGCGGTTTCGAACACAACCTGCAATCCTTGCGCGTCGTGGATGTGTTGGAAGAGCGCTACGCCGAATTTCCCGGGCTTAATCTTACCTTCGAGACGCGGGAGGGCATACTCAAGCACTGCTCGCTCAAGAACGCCCGCGAGCTGGGCGAACTGGGACAACGATTTCTGGAAAAAACCCAACCCGGCCTGGAGGCGCAGCTGGTCAACATCGCCGATGAAATCGCCTACAACAATCACGACGTGGACGATGGATTGCGTTCCGGATTGCTGACATTGGACCAACTGAAACCGATCGACCTGTTTGCCGGGCAATACGATGAAGTGATGCGACGCTACGCGGATATTCCCCCGCGCCGGGCCATTTACGAAACCATTCGCCGCATGATCAACCAGGTGGTCACCGACCTCATCGAAAACAGCCGGCATCGGATCGCGCAATCCGGGATCAAGGACATCGAGGGTGTGCGTCGCCACCCCGAGGCCTTGATCAGTTACACTCGCGAAGTGGCCGAAAAGTCACGCGAACTCAAGCGTTTTTTGAGACAGAATCTGTACGCGCATGAACGTGTGACCCACATGATGGGTGAGGCCATGAAGATCGTGCGCGAGTTGTTCGAGGCCTTCATGAAAGATCCGGCATTACTGCCAGATCAATACCAGGACAAACTCAGACAGCAGAACGGGGCGGGCGAGCAGGCCCGAATCGTGGCGGATTACATCGCGGGTATGACGGACCGTTATGCCGTGCGCGAGCATGAGCGGCTGTTTCCGGGTATTTAACCGGATAAAAGCCGTTTCCGCTCAATCCAACCTAATTGATCGCGACCGAAGGTCGCATCGGCTCGCTCCCTTCTCCCCAGCGGGAGAAAGGATGGGGATGAGGGGTGATCCCCCTCTCCCGCGAGGGGAGAGGGGATGTAGGTGAGAATCTCCCTTTGGATTGAACCGGCCCCGGTGGGCCGGTATACTTTTCGCCCCTTTTGCTCCTGTTTTTTCGAGGTTTTCGCGAGCAGAAGAACGAATATCCCCGATCCGGGCAAAGTCCCCGCTGGCGAGTTCGATAATGCAAACGGCAGATCGACGCATCAGAATGTCTGGTGCCGAGTCGCCACCGGCGGTAAATGAGAGCGGTGAATGAATTTGGGACAACATAAGACACATCAGGGTCTCTATGATCCGGCCTACGAGCACGACGCCTGCGGTGTCGGTTTCGTGGTGGACATGAAGGGTCGCCGTTCGCACAACATTGTCGAACAGGCGCTGACCGTTCTGCGCAATCTCATGCATCGTGGCGCCTGTGGCTGCGAGGAGAACACCGGTGATGGCGCCGGGATTCTGATTCAGATGCCGCACGCATTCCTGAAGCGCGAGTGCGGAAAGCTTGGCATCAAATTGCCCGAACCTGGCCATTACGGTGCCGGTTTGATTTTTCTCCCGCGCGAAGCCGCCGAAGCACGTCGCTGTCAGGATATGTTCGCCGATATCGTGCGCGAAGAGGGACAGACCCTGCTCGGCTGGCGCGATGTTCCGGTGGATCACGCATCGCTCGGTCCGACGGCCTGTTCAGCCGAGCCCGGCTTTAAACAGATTTTCATCGGCCGCGTACCCGGCATCGCCGACGACCAGGCCTTCGAGCGCAAACTCTATGTAATCCGCAAACGCATCGAGCATGCGATCTGGAATTCAGGCCTTAAGGAACATTCGCTGTTTTACATCCCGAGCCTGTCGGCGCGCACCCTGATCTACAAGGGCATGCTCACACCGACCCAGGTGGAGCCGATGTTCCCCGACCTGGCCGATCCCGCCGTGGAGTCGGCATTGGCGCTGGTGCATTCGCGTTTCTCGACCAACACCTTTCCGTCGTGGCCGCTGGCGCACCCGTATCGCTACATCGCCCACAACGGCGAAATCAACACCTTGCGCGGCAACATCAACTGGATGCGCGCACGTGAGGCCCTGTGCCAGTCACCGCTGTTCGGCGATGACCTGAAGAAAATCCTGCCCATCGTAATGGAGGGCGGCTCGGACTCAGCCACCTTCGACAACGTGCTCGAATTCTTGCACATGGCTGGACGTGAATTGCCACACGCCGTGTTGATGATGATTCCGGAGGCGTGGAGCGGGCACGAGATGATGGACGAGGACCGCAAGGCCTTCTACGAATACCATGGTTGTCTGATGGAACCGTGGGATGGTCCGGCCTCGATCGCCTTCACCGATGGCAACGTCATTGGCGCCATTCTCGACCGCAACGGTTTGCGCCCGTCGCGTTACTACGTGACGAAGGACGGACTGGTGGTCATGGCCTCCGAGGTCGGTGTGCTCGATATTCCGCCGGAGAACGTGCTTATAAAGGGGCGACTGCATCCGGGCCGGATTTTCCTGGTAGACACGCGCGAAGGCCGCATCATCGATGATGCCGAGTTGAAAAAGCGCTACACCTCGGCGCATCCGTACCGGGAATGGCTGAAGCAAAATCTGATCTCGCTCGATCAATTGCCGCAGCCTCCGCAGGTGCCAGAGCCGGACCGCGCGACCGTGCTGCAGCGCCAGCAGGCGTTTGGCTACACCCACGAAGATCTGCGTATCCTCATGGCGCCGATGGCACAAAAGGGCGAGGAACCGGTGGGTTCGATGGGCAACGACGCGGCGCTGGCGGTGCTATCGGACAAGCCGCGTCTGCTCTATGACTATTTCAAGCAGTTGTTTGCGCAGGTGACCAACCCGCCGCTGGATGCTATCCGCGAGGAACTGGTGACGCAGATCGAAACCCCGCTGGGTCCCGAGAGCAACCTGCTTCAGCCCGGTCCGGAGTCCTGCCGCATGCTCAAGCTCAAGACGCCGATCCTGAGTAACGAAGATCTGGCAAAGATCCGTGCCCTACAGGGACGTAGTAATGCCGCGGGAGACAGGATGTCGGGAGCGGCTCATCTCGATCGCCCCGGTTTCAAGACCGTCACGCTGCCCATGCTGTTCCCCGCCGGTTCCGATGGGCAAGGGCTGGCACGCGCGCTGGAAGAATTGTGCCGCCAGGCCAGCGACGCCATTGCCCAAGGCAGCACCTTCATCATCCTGTCGGATCGCGGCGTGGATGTGCAGCACATGCCAATGCCGGCACTGCTGGCCACGGCCGGGGTACACCATCATCTCGTGCGTGCCGGCACGCGTGTGAAGGTTGGGCTCATCGTTGAATCCGGTGAGGCGCGCGAGACGCACCACATGGCGCTGCTGCTGGGTTACGGCGCGGGCGCGGTGAATCCCTATCTGGCCTTCGAATCATTGGACGACCTGATCCGCCAGAAGCTGCTGAGCGGCGTGGATCACGCGCAGGCGGTCAAGAATTACATCAAGGCGCTGAACAAGGGCGTAGTGAAGATCATCTCCAAGATGGGCATCTCCACCATTCAGTCTTATCGTGGCGCGCAGATATTCGAGGCCATCGGTCTCGACAAGAAGTTTATCGATCAATACTTCACCTGGACCGCCTCGCGTGTCGGCGGTATCGGTCTCGACGTGGTAGCGCAGGAAACTTCCTTGCGCCATCACCGCGCCTATCCCGAGCGGCCGGTGGGCCCGCCCGAACTCGACTGGGGCGGACACTACCAGTGGCGCCGCGACGGCGAGTATCACATGCTCAATCCCGACACGGTAGCCAAGCTGCAGCACGCCACGCGCGCCAATTCCTACGAGATGTTCAAGGAATTCTCCCGTGCCTGCGATGACAGTGCGGAGCATCTGGCGACGCTGCGCGGGTTGATGGAACTGAAGCTTGCTGACCGGCCGATCCCGATCGGGGAGGTCGAGCCGGTGGAAGCCATCATGCAGCGTTTCGCCACCGGCGCCATGTCTTATGGCTCGATCAGCCTGGAAGCGCATGAGGCGCTCGCCATCGCCATGAACCAGATCGGTGGCCGTTCCAATTGTGGCGAGGGTGGCGAGGACCCCGAGCGTTACGGCACGGTGCGCAATTCGCGCGTCAAGCAGGTGGCCTCGGGCCGTTTTGGCGTCACCAGCCATTACCTGGTCAACGCCACCGATCTGCAGATCAAGATGGCACAGGGTGCCAAGCCCGGCGAGGGCGGCCAGTTGCCCGGTCAAAAGGTGTATCCGTGGATCGCCAAGGTACGCTTTTCGACGCCCGGCGTCGGCCTGATCTCGCCGCCGCCGCATCACGACATTTATTCGATTGAGGACTTGGCGCAACTGATCCATGACCTCAAGAACGCCAACCGCGAGGCGCGCATCCACGTGAAGCTGGTCTCCGAGATCGGCGTGGGCACGATCGCCGCCGGTGTGGCCAAGGCACACGCCGACGTGGTGCTCATTTCCGGACATGACGGCGGCACCGGCGCTAGTCCGCTGTCCTCGCTCAAGCACGCCGGCCTGCCGTGGGAACTCGGCGTGGCCGAGACCCAGCAGGTGCTGGTGATGAACAAGCTGCGTGACCGCATCACGGTGCAAACCGATGGCCAGATGAAGACCGGTCGCGACGTTGTCATCGCCGCGTTGCTCGGCGCGGAGGAATACGGCTTTTCGATTGCGCCGCTCGTGGTGCTCGGCTGCATCATGATGCGCGTGTGCCATCTGAACACCTGCCCGGTCGGTATCGCCACCCAGGACCCGGAGCTGCGCAAGAAATTCGCGGGTAATCCGGAGCACGTGATGAATTTCTTTCGCTTCGTGGCGCAGGAGACACGCGAGTGGATGGCGCGACTTGGATTTCGCTCGCTGGACGAAATGATCGGGCGCGTGGACCGCCTGAACGTGAAAAAGGCGGTGGATCACTGGAAGGCGCGCGGCCTCGACTTCTCGCAGATACTGCACCAGCCCGACGCGGGACCCGAGGTGGCGACCCGCCGCGTGCGCGATCAGGATCACGGCCTCGACAAGGCGCTGGACGTGGTGACCATCCTGCCGCTGTGCCGCGATGCGCTGGAATCAAAAAAACCGGTAGACATTATTTTGCCCATCCGTAACGTCAATCGCACCGTGGGCACCATTCTGGGCGCAGAGGTTTCGCGTCGTTATGGAGCCGAAGGGTTGCCCGAGGACACGATCCGTATTCACTTCAACGGCTCCGCTGGCCAGAGCTTCGGTGCGTTCCTGCCGCGCGGCCTCACCTTCACGCTTGAGGGTGACGCCAACGACTACGTCGGCAAGGGCCTCTCCGGCGGTAAACTCTTTGTCTATCCGCCGCGTCAGGCGAGTTTCGTCCCGGAGGAAAATATCCTCATCGGCAACGTCGCGCTGTACGGTGCTACCAATGGTGAAGCCTATTTCCGCGGTGTTGCCGGCGAACGCTTTGCCGTGCGCAACTCCGGCGCGCACACGGTGGTCGAGGGCGTGGGCGACCACGGCTGCGAGTACATGACCGGCGGCCGTGTGGTCGTGATCGGTTCCACCGGGCGCAACTTCGCGGCCGGCATGTCCGGCGGTGTGGCCTACGTGCTCGACGCGGTCGGCGACTTCAAGCGCCATTGCAACCTCGCCATGGTCGATATCGATCCCCTGGCTACCGGCGAGGACGTTGATCTGGTGAAGGACTTGCTCAAGCGCCATGTGCACCATACCGGCAGTACGGTAGCGGGAAAGATTCTTGCCAACTGGAAGTCCATGCAGGCGAAATTCGTGAAGATTACGCCCAAGGATTACAAGCGCGTGCTCGCGGCCATTTCCAACGCACGCCAAAATGGTATTTCGGAAGAACAGGCGGTGATGGAAGCAGCGCATGGGTAAGATCACCGGCTTCATCGAGTTTCACCGCGCCAAGCAAACCTACCGTCCCGTCACCGAACGGGTGCGCGACTGGAAGCAGGTCATGCGCCCGCTCCCCGAAGAGGAGCTCAAAAAGCAGGGCGCGCGCTGCATGGATTGTGGCATCCCGTTCTGCCATCAGGGCTGCCCGCTGGGCAACCTCATCCCCGATTGGAACGACCTGGTTTACCGCAGCCAGTGGCAAGATGCGATCGATCGCCTGCACGCGACCAACAACTTCCCCGATTTCACTGGCACGCTCTGCCCCGCCCCGTGCGAGGGCGCCTGCGTGCTCAGCATCAACGACGATCCGGTGACGATCAAGGCGATTGAACTCGCCATCATCGACCGTGCCTTCCAGGAAGGCTGGATCAAGCCCGAGCCACCGAAAGTGCTGACGGGCAAGAAGGTCGCCATCGTCGGTTCCGGCCCCGCGGGCCTGGCCGGGGCGCAGCAATTGCGGCGTGCGGGTCATGATGTCACCGTATTCGAGCGTGACGATCGCATCGGCGGCCTGCTGCGCTATGGCATCCCCGAATTCAAGATGGAAAAAAAAGTACTCGACCGGCGCCTGGAGCAAATGCAGATCGAAGGCGTGGTGTTTAAGGCGAATGCGCACATCGGTGTGAACGTCACGGTTGGGGAGCTGAAGAAAAAATTCGATGCGATACTGCTCGCCGGCGGCGCTTGCGCGCCGCGCGACCTCCCGGTACCGGGACGTGAACTCCAGGGCGTGCACTTCGCCATGGAATATCTCACCCAGCAGAACCGCCGTTGTGAGGGTGAAAAAGTCCCGATGAATCAGGAGATCACTGCCAAGGGCAAGCATGTCGTGATCATCGGCGGCGGCGACACCGGCGCCGATTGTCTGGGTACTTCTAATCGTCAGGGCGCCAAGAGTGTGCACCAGCTGGAAATCATGCCGCGCCCGCCCGAGCACCGGGCCGCGAACAATCCCTGGCCTGAATATCCCCACGTCTACCGCGTTTCCTCGGCGCACGAGGAAGGCGTGGAACGGGTCTACTCGGTTTCGACCAAACGTTTTATCGGCGATGATCAAGGTCGCGTCAAAGCGCTCGAACTGGTGAAAGTCGAGCTGGTCCACGAAGGCGGCCGCGCCAGCTTCAGGGAAATTCCGGGTAGCGAGTTCACCCTGCCCACGGAGCTGGTGTTGCTGGCCATGGGATTCGTCGGACCCGAGAAGCCGGGCCTGCTGGAAAACCTGGGCGTGAAACTCACCGAGCGCGGCAATGTCTGGCGCGACGGCAACTGGATGACGAGCGTGCCCGGTGTGTTCACTGCCGGCGACATGCAGCGCGGCCAGTCACTCATCGTCTGGGCCATTGCCGAGGCGCGCTCGGCCGCGCGCGGCATCGACAAATATCTCACGGGCGCCTCTGACCTTCCGGCGCCTTTGTAAAAAGAAAATCCACCGCCAAGACGCCAAGGGCGCCAAGATTTTCAGATTGAAATTGCTTTTCTTGGCGTTCTTGGCGCCTTGGCGGTTCAAACTCATATGGTAGAACTCAAGAACGACCGATTACTTCGTGCGCTGCTGCGGCAGCCGGTGGACGTGACGCCCGTGTGGATCATGCGCCAGGCGGGGCGCTATCTGCCCGAGTATCGCGCGGTGCGCGAGAAGGCCGGCGACTTCCGGACGCTCTGCACCACGCCGGAGCTGGCCTGCGAAGTGACGCTGCAACCGCTGCATCGTTTTGCGCTGGATGCCGCGATTTTGTTCTCCGACATTCTCACGATTCCGGATGCCATGGGTCTCGGGCTGTATTTCACTGAGGGTGAAGGCCCGCGTTTCCAGAGGCCGGTGCGTACGGCCGCCGATGTCGAGGCGCTGTCAGTGCCGGACCCCGAGGTCGAGCTGCGTTATGTCATGGACGCGGTGCGCCTGGTCCGGCGCGAGCTGAACGGCAAAGTCCCGCTCATTGGTTTCGCCGGAAGCCCGTGGACGCTCGCCACCTACATGGTGGAAGGTGGTGGCAGCAAGGATTTCGGTCTCGTTAAAGCCATGATGTTCGATCAGCCCGCGCTCATGCACCGGCTGCTGGATGTGCTGGCAGACGCCGTGACGGCCTATCTCAACGCGCAGGTGGCCGCCGGTGCGCAGGCGTTAATGGTTTTTGATACCTGGGGGGGTGTGCTCAGTCCGCGCGACTATCGCGCGTTCTCGCTGGAGTACATGGAACGCATCGTGCGCGGTCTGACGCGCGAACACGAAGGCCGGCGGGTGCCGGTGATCCTCTTCACCAAGAACGGCGGTCAGTGGCTGGAAGCCATGGCCGCTACCGGCTGCGATGCGCTGGGCATCGACTGGACTACCGATCTCGCAGACGCCCGTACGCGCGTCGGAAACAGCGTGGCCTTGCAAGGCAATATGGACCCGTCTGTACTGTATGCGTCGGCCGAGCGCATCCGCCACGAGGTTGGCGTCGTTCTCGAAAGCTATGGAAATGGTCATGGACATGTTTTCAACCTTGGGCACGGCATTCATCAGCACATTGAACCGGAAAAAGTCGCGGTGGCCGTGGACGCCGTGCACGAGCTGAGCCGTCCCTATCATCAGGCCTGATACGGATGGATCAAGGCCGGTGCCCGTTCGAGAAGGCCATTCTGAGCGTGCAGTGTGACTGTGAGCTGGCCACCCGGTTTTCCATCGCGGAACAGATAGGGGTGAATTGCCGCTCCGGCATCGCCCGCAACAATTGCACCATGCTGCTGGCCTTGATGCGCGAACGCGCGCGCTTTGCGCTCAAGGTGACGAACACTTCTGACAGCCTTCCCTTCGGCAAGGAAATGAAAGTCATGGTCGGCGGCCTCATCGGCCTGCAAGGCCTGCTGATGACGGAGCCGGGCGTCACGCGGGTGAGCAATATCCACGCGCTGGTGCAGCAGGCGCAGGAAAAATACACCTCGCTGGAGTCGCTGCCTTATCAGGAGATCATCAAATCCATTACGACGTTCCAGAACAAGCGCCGTGGTCACGCGCACCCCAAGCCCTGATCCCGGATCTAAGCCGGGTTCTCCGGTATCGGTGGTAAGTCTTTGATGCGCGTTGCATGCGCCTGTTTCATCTTATGAAACGTTGTTATTTGGAATGGGCGCGGGTAAATTGACGTCTATTCCGCAAATATACGGATGTCTTGTTTCGGTAAGAAAAACAAGAAAAACATAATAATCGTTCTGCGACAGCTCCACAGGGATAGGGCGCCCGTGTCGCATCACGCCGGCGGCTTGCGGATAGTACCGCCGTCCAGGCAGGAGGTGGGGTCAATTGGTGCAGGATGAATCCGAGGCGAGTGGTGCATCGTCCTCGAAAAAGTTGCTTGGATTGCTGGAAGGTCTGAAACGCACACCGGTCGGTGCCGTTATCTACGACCAGGTGGCGCGTGTCGTGGAAGAACAGGAAGGCGTCCAGGCCAAGGTGGACCATGCCTATGCCTCGTTGCTGCATCTGCTCCTGAATGCCTATGCGCGCGATCCGAGCGCGGATCACATTACCCGCATCAACGCGCGCCTGATCCAGTTGCGCCGTGGCCCGATCGCCCCCCGGATCGGCAGCAAAGTCCCGGAAGACAGCATCGAAGAGAAACTCCATAAGGCGGCTGAATCGCAGGTTCCCGGACGCGCGGCTACCGCGGACACGAAGACCGAACCCGAGCCGGCCACGCGGATGAAAGCGGCCCCTCCGCCGGCGCCAAGTTCTCCTCCGGCCTCGACGCCCCCGCCGAATGCCGGAAAGGGCATGACGGAGGCGGAACGCCGTGTCGACGCCGCTTACCGCCAGCACCTCGATCAGCAGCGCAACGAAATCGAAAAATTGCAGGAGACGCTTGCCAAGACCGTGGCCGATGCCATCACACAGAACCGTGAATTCGGCGCGTTGCTGCAAATCGAATTGCGCGCCTTGCAGCAGGCCAATGGCGACAAGGAAATCGAACAGCTGCGGCAGATTCTGGTCGGCGGTCTGGAAGAGCTGATCCAGGGACAGAATTCGCTCGAAACCAAGCTGCACAAAACCGGAGGTTATCTCCGGCTCGTCAAAGCCGACAGTGAGCGCTTGCACGATGAGCTCAACAAGGTACGGTTGCTGTCACTGACCGACGAGTTCACTGGCTTGCCCAACCGACGTGCGTTCATGCGCCGGCTCCAGGATGAGATCAGTCGCTCACATCGTTACGGTTCGTCGCTCGCACTCGCCATGATCGACCTGGACGAGTTCAAGGCCATCAACGATATCCATGGCCACGCCGCCGGCGATGCGATTCTGCGCTGTTACGCCACCGAGGTGCTGACGGTGTTGCGCCACCACGATTTGGTCGCGCGTTACGGTGGTGAGGAATTCGCGGTTCTCCTGCCCAACACCACTCGCGAGGGCGCGGTGGCCGCCATCCAGAAAGTAAGGAATCTCGCGCTGCAGGTAGTGTGTGAGTTCCAGGGCCGGGATTTCAAACTGCCCACGTTTTCCACCGGGGTCGCCCTGTATTCGCCCGGCGAATCTCACACCGATCTCATCGACCGCGCCGACCGCGCCCTGTACCGTGCCAAACGGCTGGGTCGTAACCGCATCGAGATGGAGCAGGGGCTGCCCCCGGCGACGACCCCGGCCCGAGACAAGAATAACGGCCACAGCGGCTGATCCGGCCTTCCCTACCGATCCGCTTTTTTTGAGTTGTGAACCGGATGTTTGCCGACTAATCTCCTTAAAGGCAGGTCTTTCACGCCTGCACAAAGGAGATGGCTTTGGCGGATTCCAGCACACCCATGTCGGCGGATCCGTCGCTGTTGCAAAGCCTCAAGCTCCATCTCGAGGGCCTCAAGCGCACCCAGCATGGGCAAATTCTCTACAACCAGATTCAGCGTGGCCTGCAGCAATACGGCAGCGAGGACGGGCGCATCGAGTTTGTCTTCGTTACTTTCCTGCATGCCCTGCTCGGCAAGTACGCCATGAGTCCGGCCTGTGATCCGGCCACGCGTGTAAAGGCGCGCCTCATCCAGCAGCGGCTCACGCTTTACCTGCCCAAGGCGCCGCCGGCGCCGAAACCCGCTGTCACGCCGCCCCGGACAGCCACGCCCGTGGAGGCAAAGCCCGTAATAGCTCCACCAGCAAAACCCAAACCTTCCGCTCCCCCCGTGCCCGTGGTTGTGGCGAAACCGGAGCCGGCACCAGTAATAAAGCCAGAGCCGGTTGTGGAAACAGCCACGCCTCCAATGGTGGCCAGCAAGCCAACGCCAGTCGAGGCGGAACCGGTACCACCCGCCGAGCCGATGCCACCGTCGCGGCAGGAGAAGATTGAGGCGCTGGAGGACACGCTCGCCGGGCAGGTGACGGAGAGTATCGCTGTCGACGAAAAATTCGGAGAGTTGCTGGAGAAAGAACGCGAGACCCTGAAAAATCTCGACAGCCCGTTGGGCGAGTTCGCTGACCTCAAGCAGATCCTGGTCAAGGGATTGAACGAACTGATCGAGGAACGCGAGTCGCTGATTGATAAGCTTTCCAGCGCCGGCGATTATCTCAAGGCGGTAGAAACGGATCGCGAGCGTCTGCGTCAGGAGCTCGGCCACGCGCGCAAACACAGCATGGCGGACGAGCTCACCGGCCTGCCCAAGCGCGACGTGTTCGTGAAACAGCTCGAGGCCGAGATCGGGCGCGTGAAGCGCTATGGCTTTGCGCTGGCTGTGGCAGTCATCGATGTGGACAACCTGGAGTCCGTCAACAAGCGCTATGGCCGGGACGCGGGTGATGCGGTGCTGCGTTGCTACGCCAGCCAGATTCTTGCCAAGTTTCGCACCTACGATCTGGTGGCGCGCTATGGCGACGATGAATTCGCCGTGCTGTTCCCGAATACGCAAAAGGACGGCGCCATGCACGCGCTGGAAAAGGCGCGCAAAAACGCCGCCAGCACCTTCATCCAGCTGGCTGGAAAAAATGTCCCGCTCCCGAGCTTTTCGAGCGTGCTCACCCAGTATTCTCCGGGTGAGCCGGCGACCATGTTGCTCCTGCGCGCCGACCAGACGCTGAGCCAGGCCAAGATCGGCGGCTATAACAGAATGGTGGTGGCGCTCCCGGCTTCCTGACGGGCAAATTAAACCGCCCGAGTTCTGGCCCACGATTCCTCGATACGTTAGTATCACGCCGCCACGTTCACATGGAGGAGAGGAATACATGCGTTTTCGTATCATTCTGGCCGCCCTGGCGGCAGGCTTTAGCAGCGCGGTTTCGGCCGATTCCCTCGACATCAACCTCAACGACGACAGCATTCAGGCGATTTACGCCACCAACTGGCGTACCGCTGAATTCAACGCGGGCCTTTTGTCCAACAGCGACCAGAACGACTGGGCGGCCAGCATCGGCCTGCTTGCCCTGGGCGAACAACAGACCGGTGAAACCCGGATTGAAGGCGGCCTCGGCGGTAAAATTTACCTGGCCGATGTCGCCAATCAGGACGTGCTGGCGCTTGGCTTGGGCGGCCAGTTCCGGACGTTCCCGAACAACGGCCCGATTGGTCTGAGCGGTTTCTTGTATTACGCCCCGGATATCGTGACGGCAATGGACGGCGAAAAATTCTGGGAATGGGGCGCCCGCGCCGAGTTCGAGGTGGTCAAGAAAACCGCCAATATTTACCTCGGCTACCGCAAGGTGCGCGCTGACCTCGACAATGGCCAGAACGTAACCGTGGATTCCGGCCTCCACGCGGGAATCAAGATTACCTTTTAATTTCGATATCTTCTCGTCCGCCGGCAGGCCAGCGTGAACAGCCTCTGGAGTGACAGTGAAGCCGGGAAATTCCCGGGCGATCTGGGGCAGCGCATTTACACCTCGCGCCTGCTCGGATGTGACAAGTCGTTGGTGCTGCACGGCGGCGGCAACACCTCGGTCAAGATCACGGAAAAAAACCTCCTCGGCGAAGACGAAACCCGGCTGTACGTGAAAGGCAGCGGCTGGGACCTGGAACATATCGAGGCCGCCGGCTTCTCGCCCGTGCGCATCGACCACCTGCTCAAGCTCGCCAAGCTCAAGCAGCTGTCCGATCCGCAGATGGTCAACGAGCTGCGCACGCACATGACACTGGCCTCGGCGCCCACGCCTTCGGTCGAAGCGATTCTGCACGCCATCCTCCCGTACCAGTACGTCGATCACACCCATGCCGATGCCGTCATCACCATCACCAACACTGCCGATGGGCTCGCACGCATCCGCGAAATCTACGGCGACAATGTCGTGGTCGTGCCCTACGTCATGCCGGGCTTCGACTTGGCGCGCCGCTGTGCCGAGCAGTTCGCCGCCGATGTACGCAAGAACACCATCGGCATGGTGCTCATGAACCACGGCATTTTTTCCTTCGGCAAGACCGCGCAGGAATCCTACGAGCGCATGATCGATCTCGTGACGTGGGCGGAAAATTATCTGGCGAAGTGCAAGGCTTGGGTGCTGCCGGAAGCCAGCGAAAAACCGGAAGCAAAATCCCTGCGACGGGAACTGGCCGCGCTGCGACGCGAGTTGTCCGTCACCGCCGGATTTCCGGTCATTCTTGCTGCGCACGAAGATCCAGCTAGCCTCGCCTTCGCGCGCCGTGACGACATCGCCACGATCTCGCAGCAAGGCCCGGCCACACCGGACCACGTGATCCGCACCAAGCGCCTGCCCATGGTGGGGCGCGATGTGAAGGCTTATGCCGAGGCGTACCAGAAATATTTCAACGAGCTTGCCCCCAAGGTGCGCGAGCCCAAGACCATGCTCGACCCGGCCCCGCGTATCGTTCTGGATCGCGAATTCGGCGTGGCCACCGTCGGACGCAGCGTGAAAGACGCCGCCGTCGCCCACGACATCTATGTTCATACGCTGGAGATCATCCAGCGCGCGACCCTCTTGGACCGTTATAAGGCCTTGCCGGCAAAGGATATTTTCGACGTGGAGTACTGGGACCTGGAGCAGGCCAAGCTCAAGGGCGGCGGCAAACCGCCGGTGTTCACCGGCGAAATCGCGCTGGTGACGGGCGCCGCCTCCGGCATCGGCAAGGCCTGCGTGGATTCACTGCTCGCGCGCGGCGCGGCCGTGGTTGGGCTCGATATCAATCCATCCATCACGGGTCTGTACAACCGCCCGGATTATCTCGGCCTCGTTTGTGACGTGACGGACGAGAAGCAGTTGGCCAACGCACTGGAAAAAACCGCGCGCGCCTTCGGCGGGCTCGACATGCTGATCCTGAACGCCGGGATTTTCCCCGCCGGCTGTCGCATCGAGGCGCTGACCACCACCGAATGGCAGAAAGTCCTGCGCATCAACCTGGACTCCAATCTGGTGCTGATGCGCGAGGCGCATGCGCTGCTCAAGCTCGCACCCGGTGGCGGGCGTGTGGTGGTGATCGGTTCGAAGAATGTTCCCGCGCCCGGACCCGGCGCCGCGGCTTATTCGGCTTCGAAAGCGGCGCTCAATCAGCTCGCGCGCGTGGCCGCGCTCGAATGGGGCGCGGACAACATCCGCATCAACTCGTTGCACCCGAACGCGGTGTTCGACACCGGCATCTGGACCGAGGAGGTATTACAGGCGCGCGCGAAGCACTATGGGTTGACGGTCGAGCAGTACAAGAAGAACAACGTGCTCAAGATCGAAGTCACCAGCCGCGACGTCGCCGAACTCGCCGCCGAGATGTGCGGCCCGCTGTTCGCCAAGACCACCGCCGCGCAGGTGCCGGTGGATGGCGGGAACGAGCGGGTGATTTAGCTGCGGTTTGACATACTTAATACGTAACCTATAATAGTACTAATTCAAGTACTGAATAGGGTTCACCATGAAAACGATTCCGGCCCAGGAAATTAAGCGTTGCGGATTATCCGCCCTCGACAAAGACCTGAAAGAAGGCGCGGTGCATGTCATCAAGAACAACCGCCCGCAATATGTCGTGCTCTCGCAGGAGCGATATCAGGAATTCCTCGCCGCCGAGGAAGAGGCACATTACGCCCGCGTCCGCGAATCGCTGGAAGACGTGAAGGCGGGGCGCGTGCGCCGCGGCAGTGCGAAGGATCTGATCAAGGAACTCGGTCTGGAAGACTGATGTACCGGTTAGTCTGGACCGCCCGGTTTACGCGCGCCGCCAAAAAGTTTGCGCAAACCCACCCCGACCTCCGCCCACGCCTCGCGCAGATTCTGCGCGATCTCGAAAGCGATCCATTGCAGTCACATCTCCGGCTGCATCCCCTCAAAGGCAAATTGCAGGGACTGCATGCTGTCAGCGTTACCTACAGTTACCGTATCACCCTGACGCTCAAGGTGACGAAAAAGGAAATTATTCTGCTCGATGTCGGCAGCCATGATGAGGTATATGGGTAAAAAACAGGGGTGATTGTCGCCTGTTGATTTCCGAGATGTGCGGCCCGTTGTTCGCCAAGACCACTGCCGCGCAGGTGCCGGTGGTTGGCGGAAATGAGCGGGTGATATAGAAAAATGGATAAGTCATGGGTTTTCGGTCCGAGGAAATTTGCTTCTATCGTTATGACGAGTCATACGAAAGGGAATACGGGTGGACGAGATGGTAAAGAAGAAAGGGTCTTCGAAAAACGGGTGCTCAGTGGCTGCTCGCGGAAGCGGGAAGGGCAAAAGTCGCGACACCAGCGCGAAATCGACGATCGGTGTACACGCCGGTGATCTACCGGATACTGAGTTTATTCTCGAGGCGCAAACGGCGGCCGAGGACGGTGGCTCGCGCCGGGCGCATGGACAACGCGTACTACCTCTGGATACAGCTCTTCTTTTCGGCGCTCAACGACAAGGTCCGCGCCGGCTTTGCCATGGCCAAGCCGATTTTCAGTAACTTCGCTACGAGCCCATGTGCAATTCCACAATTCCTCCAATAAACTGACCACATCCATGGCCACACCGCGCGAAAAATTTCAAGAGCTGCTGAAAAAGTTGTTCCAGTTCGACAACGCCGAACTGGACTTCGGCATCTACCGCATAATGAATCATAAGCGGGCGGTCATTGAGCAATTCATCGAAACGGATTTGGTCAAAGGCATCGCGACGGAGCTGGCTTCCGGCGCGCTGGCACAGGAAGCGGGACTCGCACAGCAACTCGCGGAAGTCACCGCGCAGATCAAGGAGAACATTGGGGACGAAGTGCTCGACGCCGAGGGAAATTTGGCGGCGGAATATCACGGCAGCAAACTCGGCAAACAATATCTCGCCTTGCGCGAGCGCGCTGGGAAATCAAAAGCTACTCCCGAACTCGAAGCCGACATCTTCAATCACCTCTACGCTTTTTTCAGCCGCTACTACGACGAGGGCGATTTCATGTCGCTGCGGCGTTATTCCAAGCGCGACAAATACGCCATCCCCTACAACGGCGAGGAAGTCCACCTCCACTGGGCCAACGCCGACCAGTATTACATCAAGACCGGCGAAAACTTTACCGATTACAGCTACAAGCATGGCGGCTGGACCGTCCATTTCAAACTACGCAATGCCGACGTGGAGCAGAACAACGTCAAAGGCGCGAAACGCTTCTTCGTCCCGCGCGCGGCGGAAGTTTCGCTGGACGAAAAAAGCTCAACGCTGACAATTCCGTTTGAATTCCGCCCGCTCAATGCCTCCGAGGAAATCAGCTACGGCAAAGGCAACGGCACGGAGGAAAACGGCAACGGCAAGACTAAGACGAAAAAGAAGAAAGGTCAGGAAGGAATTCTCGCCGACGCCAGCGCTGCCATTCAAAACGCGGCGAAGAAAAACGCCAATGCGCTGGCCGCGCTCTTGCACGAGAAGCGCAGGGACGCCGACGGCAACCCAGTGAGCCTGCTCGAACATCACCTGCGCACCTACACGCGCGTGAACAGCACCGACTTTTTCATCCACAAGGACCTCAAAGGCTTTCTGGAGCGCGAACTGGATTTCTACCTCAAGAACGAAGTGCTCAACCTCGACGAACTGGAAGCGGGCGGCGAGGCGCGGTCGGAAAGTTGGTTTCAAACGCTCCGCGCCATCAAGGGCATCGGGCACAAAATTATCGCGTTCGTGGCTCAGATTGAGAATTTCCAGAAGCGGCTGTTCGAGAAAAAGAAATTCGTCACCGAAGTCCACTACTGCGTCACGCTTGACCGCGTGTCGGAGGAACTGTATCCCGAAATCGCGAAGAACAAGGCACAGATTGGGGAATGGAAACGCCTGTTCTACATCCACGAAATTAAAGGCGATCTGGCAACGCAGGGTTTCAAAGAGCCGGTAAAGGTGGAATTCCTCAAAGCGAACCCGTTTCTCGTGTTGGATACACAATTCTTTTCTGCCGAATTCAAGGCGAAGTTGCTCGCTTCCGGCGAAATTCTGAGCGGAGCGAAAACGCTCGAAGAGGCAATCGACGGCTTATTGATTCACAGTGAGAATTTCCAAGCACTCAATTTGGTAATTCCGCGTTATGCCGGACAGGCAAATTGCATATACATCGATCCTCCATACAATACTAATTCGTCTGAGATTCTCTACAAGAATGGCTACAAGTCGTCTACCTGGATCACACTGATAAACAACTCCCTTCCTTTAGCTAGAGCCATGCTTAGGTATGACGGAATCCTCTGTGCAACCATTGACGATGAGCAACAAAAAGAACTAGCTACGCTGCTATCACGGGTGTTTGGAAGCGATAATATTCTTGGCACGGTATGCATCCGAATGAATCCCTCGGGAAGAATCACGCTCAAGGGATTTGCACAGGCACATGAATACGCAATCTTTGCCGGTCAATCGCATGAGTCCGCGATTGCGAAGCTGCCCAGGACCGACGCTCAGTTACAGCGTTTTAACCAGTCCGACGGTAAGGGTTCTTTTGAATGGCGAAACTTCCGTAGAGAGGGATCAAGCTCAGAACGGGGAAGTCGCCCGCGGCGCTATTTTCCAATCTACGTTAAGGGAGCGGCCATACGCATACCGAAGCTTCGATGGCAGGAGAATACACGATCCTACGACATTTTGGAAAAACCGAACCGTGACGAGGTAGTGATTTACCCAATCGACGCGAAGAGCAGTGAACGCGTTTGGCGCTGGGGACTGGAAAGGGTGCAACGCGAGCTTTCAGAGGTCGTCCCCAAAAAGAATCCTCAAGGAGAACTGCAACTGTATTACAAATACCGACCAAACGAAGAAGGAGTTCTGCCAACCACCGTATGGGTCGATAAAAAATACTCGGCCACAGAATACGGAACAGCAACACTCAAAGACCTTTTTGGCAGCCGGAACGAGTTCAGCTTTCCGAAGTCGATTCATGCTGTTGAAGATTGCGTAAAGATTTCTGTTCCAGACAACGATGACGCTCTAATCGTTGACTATTTCGGCGGGTCTGGTACGACGGGGCATGCTGCAATAAATCTAAACCGGGAGGACGGCGGTAAACGCAAATACGTCCTAGTCGAAGTGGGCGACTATTTTAACACGGTCACCAAACCACGCATTCAGAAAGTCATTTACTCCGAGGATTGGAAGGACGGCAAACCAGTGTCGCGGCAAGGCTCAAGCCACGCGTTCAAATACCTTCGCCTCGAATCCTACGAAGACGCGCTGAACAACATCACGTTCGAGGCGGCGGACGCGCAGACGATATTCCAACTGGAGGATTACATCTTGAGCTACATGCTCGATTTCGAGACGAAGGCGAGCGAGACGCTGCTGAACGTGGCCAAGCTGGATGCACCGTTCGATTACAAGCTGCGCTGTCACGGTAAGGACGAGCCGATGCCGGTGGATTTGCCGGAGACGTTCAACTATCTCATCGGCCTACACGTCGCGTGGCGCCGCGTGTATGAGAACAAAGGCACGCGCTATCTCGTCTATCGCGGCACAGCCGACGGGCGGGAGACGGCCATCCTCTGGCGCACCACGCGCGGCTGGAAGCAGGAGCAATTCGAGGCCGACCGCGATTTCGTGGCGAAGCAAAAATTGACGGAAGGCGCGGAGGACATTTTAGTGAATACGGACAGCTTCATCGAAGGCGCGCGTTCGCTCGACCCGGTTTTCAAACGCCGCATGTTCAACTAGGAATAAGCCGATGCCCGCGAGCGATTACGTCAAACTGGAGCAACGGCTGGTGCTGGCGGATTGGGCGTGCCACCAGCTTGGCTATGAATCAAACAAGGCGATGCTCCAAAATCTGCGCGAAGTGGAAGAAGGCTTCGACGGCAAGGGCAATTCGTATCTCGTGCAGGCCATTGCTGCACGCGGCTCAAAATGCAAAGTTGCCCGTGAGGATCTGGATCGTTATGACGCGAACATCCGGGCGCACTTGAATTACTTCAACAAACATCGGAAGGAGCGTCTGACGCTGCGCTATTTCCAACTTCTTTCGCTGATTATCGCAGAGTTTTTTCTCGACCGCCGCTTCAATCACGAGGCAGCGTTGCGAAAGGAGTTGAACCAGTTTGTCTCCCAACGGAACAGCAAGCGCGGGCTGGGAGATTTTCAAGACCCGGAATTTGCTAAAGCGGATTTGAACAAGCTGGCGTTTCTCATGGCGACGGGAAGCGGCAAGACCATTTTGATGCACTTCCATTACCGGCAGTTCCTCCACTACAACCCGAAGCCGCTGGACAACATTTTGCTCGTCACGCCGGACGAGGGGCTTTCGCAACAGCATTTGGAGAACATGGAGGATGCGGGCATCCCGTGCGCGCGTTTTTCGCTCGAGGACAGCGGCTTTGAGGCGGTGAAGAAAAACACGATGCGCGTGATCGAAATCACAAAGCTGGTGGAGGAAAAGAAAGGTTCGGGCGTGAGCGTGCCGGTGGAAGCGTTCGAGGGGAACAATCTCATCTTCGTGGACGAAGGTCACAAGGGCGCGAGCAGCGAGGCGGGCAAGTGGATTGGCAACCGCGACAAGCTGGCGGAAAACGGCTTCACTTTTGAATACAGCGCGACGTTTGTTCAGGCAATGACCGCCGCGAGAGACGACGAGATGACCAAGGAATATGGCAAGGCGATTCTCGTTGATTACGGCTACAAGTATTTTTACGGCGACGGCTTCGGGAAGGATTTTGAACTGTTGAACCTGACGCACGAAACGAACGAGGAACAGACTCGGATGCTTCTGCTGGCGAACCTGCTGGCGTTTCACGAGCAGAAGCGGGCATTTCACTCGAAGTCGGAAGCGATGGCGCGCTATCACCTAGCCGATCCGCTGTGGATTTTCGTGGGCAGCACGGTCAACAAATCAAAAGACAACAAGCAGGCGAAGGAATCAGACGTTTTGACCATCGTTAAGTTCCTCGATTCGTTTCTGCGCAACAAACGCGGCTGGGTGCAAAAGGACATCAAACGGATTCTGAACGGCGAAAGCGGAATCGAAGCCGACGGCGGGCATGATGTTTTTGCTCCACGTTTCAAGAGGTTGAAAGCGTGGAGCAAGGATGCGGACGCGATTCATCGCGATTTGCTCAAGCGCGTTTTCCATGCGACCGGCAACGGGCGATTGCACGTCGGGGACATCAAGGGCAAGGCGGGAGAGCTTGGTTTGAAAGTCAGCGGAGCGGAGAATTATTTCGGCCTCGTTTACATCGGCGACACGGCGGCTTTCAAGACGCTCACAGAGGAACAATGCCCTGATGTAGAAGTTGAGGATGACGAGATAGCGGAGGGTTTGTTCGAGAACATCAAGAAGCCGGATTCACGCATCAACATCCTCATCGGCGCGAAGAAGTTCATGCAGGGTTGGGATAGCTGGCGCGTGTCGAACATGGGCCTGCTGAACATCGGACGCAGCGAAGGTTCGGAAATCATTCAGCTATTTGGGCGCGGCGTGCGCTTGCAGGGGCTGAACCGGAGTTTGAAGCGCAGTTCGGCGCTATCCGGCATCGAACATCCGGCTGGGATTGATTTATTGGAACGGCTAAACATCTTCGCCATCCGCGCGAATTACATGACGCAGTTCCGCGACTACCTGGAACGTGAAGGCGTGGAACCGTTTGGCGAAGTCGAATTACACCTGCCTATCAAGCGCAACGATGACTTTCTCAAGAAGGGCTTGATTGCCCCGCGTTTGCCAAAGGAGAGCCGTTTTGCGACCAGTGAGCGCATCGTGCTCGAACCAGATTCAGCGGCCCGAGTGACTTTGGATATGTCGGTGCGAGTGGAGAGCATCGGCAGCGCAGACGGAGAATTTCAGACATCAGCGTTCGTTGGAGGAACTGAGCGATGGCTAAAACCGGAGCAATTCCGCTGGCTCGATTGGGAGCTCCTGTACCTTGCGATGCTCGAATTCAAAGAGGAGCGCGGCTTTCACAATCTACTCATCCTTCCAGAACATCCACGGCAAATTCTACAAGCGAACGATCCAAAACTATATGGGCTAATTTGCGACGAGCAGCTTTTGAATCCCACGCGAGTAGAGCAAGCCGTACAGTTGCAAGCTGCCGTGTCAAGCGTTCTGAACAAGTATGTCGAAAGCTTTTACCGCAAACGGCAACAGCGATGGGATTCGTCTAAGATGATTTATGGGCCGTTGAAAAAGGACGACGCAAACTTCCAGAACTACGTCGTCAAAGTGCCGCGAAGCGATAAAGATTTGTTGCATACAATTCACGAAGCCATCGAGGAATGGAAGAAATACAAGAAATGTCTCTCATCGGAATTGCCGAACATCCACTTTGACCGACACCTTTACCAACCTCTCCTGGTTGCCAAGGGAAACAAGGCGCGTTCTGTTCCGCCCCCGCTGAATGACGGCGAATGTAAATTTGTAGAAGACTTGAAACTCTTCTGCAAATCCGAACCTGCGTTGTTGAAGGGTAAAGAGCTTTTTCTGCTTCGTAACTTGAGCCGAGGGAAAGGAATCGGGTTCTTTGCGGATAGCGGCTTTTATCCCGACTTCATTCTGTGGATTACGGAGGGAGATAAACAGCGCCTCGTCTTCATTGAACCGCATGGAATGCTCAACGAAGATCATCCCGACAATAACTCGAAGATTGATCTACACAAGAAGCTTCAAACGCAAATTGCTGACGCCCGCAAGAAATCCAAGAACAAGCATCTTCTGCTCGACGCGTTCATCATCTCGCGAACTCCTTTCGATGACTTGCGAAAGAAGCACGGCGCGGCGTGGGACAGAGACAAATATGCAGAGGCGCACGTGCTCTTTGGTGATGAACCGAACAACGGGCACATTGAAGCCATTGTGAGTGGCTCCGCGAAAAATATGATCTGATCCTGAGGTATCCCCACATCTACCCGCACTCATGCGCCCTCATGCAACATGGGCAAGCGCCGGATGCGTAAAAGGGGACGGATTAAAATAAGACTTAAACGCTAATGATGATTCCTGCACAGAAGCTTGAGATTATTGTGGCTTTGTCTGATTTTGTTGGCATTCTTAAAGCCGCTAAATATGGCGCCAAGCTTGGCAAGCGCAATATTGCTCGTGAAAATGTTGAGTTTCATTTCGATGGGGCCCATCTCATAGTCACTATTGTTGGAGTTAATCGAACCATACCAGCTAGCGGCTCATGGGTAGGTAAGGTCGCAGTAGCGCTATCATTCATGGGAGGTCTAAATAAGTTCCCACCCACACAAAGTCCTCTGACTATCAGTTACGAAAATTCAAAGCTAAAAATTGGTACAACATCATTTCCAGCCGAATGGACACAGTGATAATAGAGAACAACCGGTAGCAGGGAACTAGGTAATTGGGGACGCTACCCTTAAATAGCAAATCACCAGCCAACCCTTACCCAACCCAACATGTTTAATGGCCATGCGAAAACTGCCGCGCGCGTTCTATGACCGCGACACGGTCGCCGTGGCCCGGGATTTGCTCGGCAAATATCTGGTGCACAAGGCGCGCGCGGTGGAGCGCGTGGGCCGGATCGTGGAAGTCGAGGCCTATCTCGGGCCGCACGATCTCGCGGCCCATTCCGCGCGCGGGCTGACCGAGCGCACCAAGGTCATGTTCGGGCCGCCGGGCCATGCCTACGTGTACATGATCTACGGCATGTATTTTTGCGTGAACGTCGTGACCGAGCGCGAAGGCCATGCTTCCGCGGTGCTGTTGCGCGCGGTCGAGCCGGTGAAAAATATCGCCGAACGAACCCAGGGCCCCGGTTTGCTGTGCCGCGCCATGCGCATCGACCGGCGGCTCAACGGGCACGACCTGATCAGTAAAAATTTTTACCTCGCCGCGCCCGAGAAATCCGAGCCCGTGACCATCGTCAAACGGCCCCGGGTGGGCGTGGACTATGCGGGGCACTGGGCCAGACGGCACCTGCGTTTTTACATCAAGGACAATCCCTTCGTATCGAAACGCTGACGCGCGATTCCTCTCGCGCCTGTCGTCAGCTTGCCTGCACCATTTCAGGTCAGTGTCCGTGCGCGCTTCACGGAATTGGTGCATCTTGTTTTCCCGTCGTAGCGCCAAATCCTTCCAGTTGCCTGATTTCAAATGAAACCTTGAGGTGGCACACCGGTTGCAATGGCGTTGGCAGCACGCACGTGCACTCGCAACACAATCGGGAGAACAGTATATGAATTGGCGGGAGTTCAAACAGGCAGGCCACTGGCCGACATTGTTGGCGGCGTTTCTGTATTTCGATGTCAGCTTCATGGTCTGGGTGGTGCTGGGGCCGTTGTCTCTGTATCTCACTCAGGACCTCGGGCTTACGATTGAGGAAAAATTCAGCGTAGTGGCGATTCCGATTCTGGCCGGCGCGCTGCTGCGCGTGCCGCTCGGCATGTTGGCGGATCATATTGGCCCCAAGCTCACCGGCAGTCTGGCGCAAATGATTGTGATCGTCGGTATGGCCTATGTCTGGATTTTCGGTTTGCACTCCAAACTGGAAGTCGAACTGCTCGGCGTGGTGCTCGGTCTCGCCGGCGCCAGTTTCGCGGTTGCGCTGCCGCAGGCCTCGCGCTGGTATCCGCCAAAATACCAGGGCGTGGTCCTGGGCATCGCTGGTGCCGGCAACATGGGCGTGGTGCTTGATTCCCTGTTCGTGCCGTGGATGGCCGAGCACTGGGGCTGGCAGTCGGTGTTCGGCGTGTTGCTGATTCCACTGGGCATCGTACTGGTGCTGTACATGCTGATGGCCAAAGATGCACCGGAAACGCGTGCGCCGGTGACATGGGTGAACTATGCGAATGTATTGCGCGACCGCGATACCTGGTGGTTCATGTTCTTCTACTCCATCACCTTCGGTGGCTTCGTGGGTCTCGGCAATGCGTTGCCGCTGTATTTCACCAACTGGTATCACACCTCCGGTATCGCCGCCGGCCTGATGGCGGCGCTGGTGGTGATGGCCGGATCGATGGCACGTCCCATCGGTGGCATATTGGCCGACCGGTTTGGCGGTATCCGTACCCTGGAGTTGTTGTTTGTGGTGGTCGCGCTCGCTTACATGACGGTGGCCATGTTGCCGCAGGGACCGGCGCCCGTGGTGGTGGGCGATGCCAAGGTGGCCGGTTGGTCACTTGCCGAGCTGCCGGGCATGGCATGGCTGGCCGTGGCGGTGTTTTTTCTCGGCGCGACCGCGCTCGGTGCGGGCAACGGCTCGGTGTTTCAGTTGGTACCGCTGCGGTTCCGTAATGAAATTGGCGTCATGACCGGGCTCGTCGGCGCTGCCGGCGGACTCGGCGGATTCTTTCTCGCCAAGGCGCTCGGCATTTCCAAGGGCATGACCGGCAGTTTCATGGGCGGATTCACGGTGTTCGCCGGCCTGGCGGTCATCGGCCTGTTCGGCCTCATGGCGGTCAAGACGCGCTGGCGCACAACGTGGGGCGCTGTGTCAGGAGCACAAGTATGAATCTGTGCTTGTGGGCTGACCCGGCGCACCGCTAATCTCACAGCATGAGCGAGAACCAGCTCGAAGTCCGGTTCGGCCAGGCGAGCGAGCAGGGACGGCGCGAAACCAACGACGATTTTGCCTCCATCCGCGTGTACAACGGCAGTGTCCACACTGTTGTGGCCGCGATTGCTGACGGCGTGAGCGGCGCCGGTGGCAGGCCAGCCGCTGAAACTACAGTGCGCGGTTTTCTCGACGGCTTTCAGGGCGAACCGGCCACGCTTACGGTGGAGCGTGCCGCCAGCCGTGTGCTCGCCGCGTTGAACCGCTGGGTGCATGCCCAAGGCCAGCAGGATGTCCTGCGACGCGGCATGTTGACTACTTTTACTGCCGCCATTCTGCGCGGCCGGCGTCTGCACTCCGTGCATGTCGGCGACACACGCACTTACCGATTACGCGATGGCGTGCTCACGCTCCTGACCCGCGACCACACCCGTGACCATCCGGATATGCGGCACGTGCTGGTGCGTGCCGTGGGGTTGGAGGAAAGCGTGCGTGCCGATTACAGCGCCTGGGATTTGATCCCGCACGATCGCTATCTGCTGTGCTGTGACGGTGTTCATGCCACGCTCAAGAACGACCGCTTGCAGCAATTGCTGGTGGAGCGCACCGCGCCGGACGAAGTGGCGAGCCGCATTGTGACCGCGGCGCTTGAGGCCGGCAGTCACGACAACGCCACGGCCGTGGTGCTCGATGTCCTCGCGGTGCCGGCCGCTGACCGGCTCGACCTCGAAGCGCTGGTAGCCGATCTGCCAATTCTGGAGTTGCCCAAGGTGGGGGAGACGGTGGACGGGTTCCAACTCGAGGAGCAGGTATCGGACGGCCGCTACAGCCGGCTGTTCCGCGCCGAGGACACCGTGAGCCAGCGCGAAGTGATCGTGAAGTTTCCGCACCCGCGCGTGATCGCGGAGGCCGCCTACCGCAACGCCTTTGTGCGCGAGGCTTGGGTGGCCTCGCAGGTGCGCAGCCCCTATATCAGCGAGGTGATCGAGCTTCCCATCGGACGCCAAACACGACTGTATTCGGTGATGCCGTTTTACAAGGGGGAGACGCTCGAACAACGTCTCAAGCGCGCACCGCGCGTGGCGCTCGAAGAGGGTGTGCGCATCGGCATATTGCTGGCCAAGGCGGTGTATGCGCTTAACCGGCGTTACATCGTACACCGCGATATCAAACCGGATAATGTCATGCTCGCGACCGATGGCAGTCTGCGATTGCTGGATCTGGGTGTGGCGCGCCTGCCGGGACTGGAGGCAGCACCGGACGAAGCCATCCCCGGCACGCCGAGTTACATGGCGCCGGAATTGTTCGACGGCCAGGCGGGTGACGAGCGCTCCGATCTCTACGCGCTCGGCGTCACGCTCTATCGCCTGTTCAGCGGTCACTATCCGTATGGCGAGGTCGAGCCCTTCTCGCGCCCGCGTTTCACGAAGCGCATACCACTCAGTCAGTATCGCCCCGACCTGCCGGCTTGGCTGGATGCGTTGCTGGAGCGCGCCACCGCCGTCGATCCGGCGCAGCGACTGGGCGATGCCATGGAACTCGCCATTGAGCTCGAGCACAGCCTGGCGCACGCGCCGCGTGTCGTGGTACAGCGCCAGTCATTTTACGAACGCAATCCACTGCGCTTCTGGAAGATTGTTTCGCTGTTGCTTCTTTTGGCATTGCTGATTTCGCTCGCGTTGAATTAACACACTCGGTTTTGGTGCAGGGAAAAATGCTTTGCACCACGATGGTTCTTTGCATCCCGTCTGCTGCCTCTATCCCGTATTATTTACTATACATATCAGCAACTTAATAAAATGCTGATACTGGCACATCGATTGCTCTAGAGCATGGATGAATCTGTGTCTCTGGAGAAGCTGATGAAAGAAAAACTGGTCGTGGTCGGCAACGGCATGGCCGGCATGCGTGCGGTCGAGGAGTTGCTCAAGCTCGCGCCGGACAAGTACGCCATCACCGTGTTCGGCGCCGAACCGCACCCGAACTACAATCGCATCCTGCTCTCGCCGGTGCTGACCGGCGAAAAGCAGTTCGGCGAAATCCTGCTTAACGAAGATGCCTGGTACGCCGAGCACGGCATCGCCCTGCACAAGGGCAAGACCGTGGTCGAGATCAACCGTCGCCAGCGGCAAGTAAAAGCGTCCGATGGCACCACGGCCGTTTACGATCGGTTGCTGCTCGCAACCGGTTCCAATCCGTTCATGTTGCCGGTGCCGGGCAAGGATTTGCCGGGCGTGATCGGCTTCCGCGATTTCGCTGATGTTGAAATTATGCTCACGGCGGCGAAGGCATACCGCCATGCGGTGGTCATCGGCGGCGGGTTGCTCGGGCTCGAGGCTGCCAATGGTCTGATGAAGCAGGGCATGAAGGTCACGGTGGTGCACCTGCCGGATGTGCTCATGGAGCGCCAGCTGGATGCGCCGGCCGCGAAGATGCTCAAGAAATCGCTTGAAGACCGCGGGCTGGAATTCGTGCTCCAGGGCGTGACGCAGGAGATCATCGGCAAGAATCGGGTGCAGGGTGTGCGTCTGAAAGATGGCCGTGAATTGACCGCCGACTTGGTAGTGATGGCAGTCGGTATCCGTCCGAATATCGAGCTGGCCAAAAAGTCCGGTCTCTATTGCGAGCGCGGCGTGGTGGTGAGCGATACCATGCAGACTTATGACCCGGCGGTGTACGCGGTCGGCGAATGCGTGCAGCACCGCGGCCAGACCTACGGGCTGGTGGCGCCACTGTTCGAGCAGGCCAAGGTCTGCGCCAATCATCTCGCCCACTTCGGCATCTCGCGCTACGAGGGTTCGATTACCTCGACCAAGCTCAAGGTCACCGGCATCGACCTGTTCTCGGCCGGCAATTTCTCCGGCGGCGCCGATACCGAAGAGATCGTGCTGCAGGACGCCGGCGCCGGCATGTACAAGAAGGTGGTGCTCAAGGACAACCGCATCCAGGGCGCCGTGATGTACGGCGACACCATGGACGGCGCCTGGTATTTCCAGCTGATGCGCGATGGCACCGATGTCTCGAACCTGCGCGACAAGCTGCTGTTCGGCCAGGCGCACTTGGGCAATGCCGGTCACGGCGATATCAAGAGCCGCGTGGCGGCGATGGCCGACAGCACCGAGATCTGCGGCTGCAACGGCGTGTGCAAGGGCACGATCGTCAAGACGATTGTCGATAAGAAACTCTTCACTCTCGAAGAAGTGCGCGCCCACACCAAGGCCTCCAGCTCCTGCGGTTCGTGCACCGGCCTGGTCGAGAACCTGCTGGCCGCGACGCTCGGCGGCGATTATTCCACCGCGCCGAAAAAGAAACCGATGTGTCCGTGTACCGAACACACGCACGACGACGTGCGTCAGGCGATCCGCGCTCAGAACCTGAAAACCATACCGGCGTTGTTCAAGGCGCTGGAATGGAAAACGCCGGATGGTTGCAACAAGTGTCGCCCGGCGCTGAATTTCTATCTGCTGGTGGCGTGGCCCGGTGAATACGTGGACGACAACCAGTCGCGCTTCATCAACGAGCGTGCGCATGCCAACATCCAGAAGGACGGTACCTATTCGGTGATTCCGCGCATATGGGGCGGCGAGACCACACCGGCCGAGTTGCGCGCGCTGGCCGAAATTGCCGAGAAATATGAAGTCCCGACGGTGCACATCACCGGCGGCCAGCGTATCGATTTTCTCGGCGTGCCGAAGGAAACGTTGCCGGCCATGTGGGGCGACCTGAGCCGGGCCGGGTTTGTTTCCGGCCACGCCTATGGCAAGGCGATTCGCACCGTGAAGACCTGTGTCGGCAAGACCTGGTGCCGCTTCGGCACCCAGGATTCGACCAGCATGGGCATCGATCTGGAAAAGATGGCCTGGGGTTCGTGGACGCCACACAAGTTCAAGCTCGCCGTGTCCGGCTGCCCGCGCAACTGTGCCGAGGCCACGATTAAAGATTTTGGCGTGGTGTGCGTGGATTCCGGTTACGAGCTGCATGTCGGCGGTAACGGCGGCGTGAAAGTGCGCGCCACCGATTTCCTGTGCGCGGTGAAAACCCCGGAAGAGGTGAAGGAGTATTGCGCCGCCTTCCTGCAGGTGTATCGCGAGGAGGGACATTATCTGGAACGCACCGCGCCGTGGGTGGAGCGCGTTGGACTCAGCTATATCAAGCAGCGTGTGGTGGAAGATACCGTGGGGCGTAAGGCGCTCACCGGGCGTTTCCTGCACTCGCAGAAATTCGCGCAGATCGATCCGTGGGCGCAACGCGCCAAGGGTGCGGACAAGCACGAGTTCATCCCGCTCAAGATGGTGGGTTAATAAATGTAGGGTGGGTTAGGCCCGCAGGGCCGTAACCCGCCGATCAAGTTGTGTAGCCCGGATGAAGCGAAGCGCAATCCGGGAATCCGAGGACGACATGCAGACAACGGCAAAGAAACAAATGAACGACTGGATCCAAATCGGAATCCTCGATGACATTCCGCGCCAGGGTGCGCGCGTGGTGCGGCGGGTGGACGGCGACATCGCCGTGTTCCGCACGCTCAACGATGAAGTGTTCGCGCTGCGCGACAAGTGCCCGCACAAGGGCGGGCCGCTGTCGCAGGGCATCGTGCACGGCAACAAGGTCGCCTGCCCGCTGCACGACTGGAAAATCAATCTCGACACCGGGCTGGCGGTGGCGCCGGACGCAGGCTGCGCCGCGCGCTTTCCGGTGCGCATCGATGGCGGCAAGGTGTTCCTCTCGCTGATCCCTGTGGAAGGCAGTGATAAGTGATTAGTGGTAAGTGCTTAGTTGTGGTGCGCGTAACGCGCTCATTTACTTATCACTCAACACTCATAACTTAGAACTGGCTAATGAATGAGACCCGCACCACCTGTCCCTACTGCGGCGTCGGCTGCGGCGTACTGGCGCGGGTGGCGGACGACGGCGCGGTCAGCGTCGCCGGTGATTCGCAGCATCCGGCTAACTTCGGACGTTTGTGCTCCAAGGGCGTGGCGCTGGCCGATACCCTCGACCCGGCGACGCGCCTGCTGCACCCGCAAGTCAACAGCGAGCGGGTGAGTTGGGACACGGCGCTCGATACCGTCGCTGCCGGCATCCGCACCGCCGTGCAAAAGCATGGCCCGGACTCGGTGGCGTTCTACGTCTCGGGACAATTGCTCACGGAAGATTATTATGTCGCCAACAAGCTGATGAAGGGCTTCCTCGGCAGCGCCAATATCGACACCAATTCGCGCCTGTGCATGGCCTCGGCGGTGGCCGGCCACAAGCGCGCCTTCGGCTCCGACACCGTGCCCGGGTGTTACGAAGATCTGGAACGCGCCAAGCTGGTGGTGCTGGTGGGTTCGAACGTCGCCTGGTGCCACCCGGTGCTGTACCAGCGGCTGGTGCAGGCGCGTGAGAAACATCCGGAGCTGCGCGTGGTGCTGATCGACCCGCGCCGCACCGCCAGCGCCGATCTCGCCGATCAGCATCTGGCATTGTGTCCCGGCACCGATGGCGTGTTGTTCAATGGCCTGCTGGTTTATCTCCGCGATCACGACGAAACGCATTCACTGTTCGTCGCCAACCATACCGAGGGCGCGGATGAAGCACTGGCCGCTGCGCGCGTCAGCAGCCCGGATGTCGCCAGCGTGGCCGAACAATGCGGGCTCAGCGCCACGCAGGTTACGGAGTTCTTCGATCTGTTCGCGCGTACCGAACGGGTGGTGACGCTGTTCTCGCAGGGCGTGAACCAGTCAACGAGCGGCACCGACAAGGTCAATGCCATCATCAACTGCCATTTACTCACTGGCCGCATCGGCCGCCCCGGCATGGGCCCGTTCTCGCTCACCGGCCAGCCGAATGCCATGGGCGGGCGCGAGGTCGGCGGGCTGGCCAACCAGTTGGCCGCGCACTTTGATCTTGAGTCCCGGGAACATCGCGCCCAGGTGCAGGAATTCTGGAAGGCCCCGACCATCGCAGCACTTCCCGGCCTCAAGGCCGTGGACCTGTTCCACGCCGTGGAGCAGGGCAAGATCAAGGTGCTGTGGATCATGGCCACCAACCCGGCAGTGAGCCTGCCGGATGCGCAACAGGTACGGCGCGCGCTGGAACACTGCGAGCTGGTGGTCGTTTCCGACTGCGTGCGACACACCGACACCACGCGCTATGCGCATGTGCTATTGCCGGCCGCGGCCTGGGGCGAGAAGGAAGGCACGGTCACCAATTCCGAGCGGCGCATCTCGCGCCAGCGCGCATTCCTGAAACCGTTGGGCGAGGCGCAGCCGGACTGGTGGATGGTGGCGCAGGTGGCCAAACGCCTCGGGCATGGCGCCGCCTTCGACTACCCGAATGCCGCCGCCATCTTCCGCGAACATGCGGCGCTCTCGGCGCTGGCCAATGACGGCTCGCGCGATTTCGATCTCTCCGGTCTCGCCGATGTGAGCGACGCGGACTATGCGCAACTGGCACCGGTGCAGTGGCCGGTGACGCGCGCCACACCGAAAGGCACGGCGCGCCTGTTCGGCGACGGCGCGTTTTTCACACCCAGCCGACGTGCGCGCTTCTTGGCCATCACGCCGCGACCACCGGCGCACCCGACAGATACGCAGTATCCGCTGGTGCTCAACACCGGCCGGGTGCGCGATCACTGGCACACGCTTACACGCACCGGCCTGGCAGCGCGGTTGTCGGCGCATACCATCGAACCCTGTATGGAGATCCACCCGCAGGACGCCGTGAGCTTTGGCGTGGCCGACGGCGCGCTGGCGCGGGTGGCATCGAAATGGGGCCAGTCGACAGTGCGCGTGCGCGTGACGGACACGCAACGGCGCGGATCGGTATTCGTGCCCATGCACTGGAACGACCAGTTCGGCAGCAGCGGTTGCATCGACGCGGTGGTAAACCCGGCCACCGACCCGGTCTCCGGTGAACCAGAATTCAAGCACACGCCAGTGCGTGTCGAGCCATTGAATCCAAAGTGGTACGGTTTTCTGCTATCCCGCCGCCAGCTGATCCCGGGTACGGCGACGTACTGGACCGCCGCGCGCGGGGCGAATCTCTGGCGCTACGAGCTCGCCGGCGACGAACTACCGCAAGACTGGGCCACGGCGGCCCGCACCGTGTTATGCGCGCAGGATGAGAAGGTTGAATGGAGCGAATATTTCGACAAGACCGCGCGTCGCTACCGCGCCGCGCGTCTGACCCAAGGGAAACTCGAAAGCTGCATCTTCATTGGTCCGAACCCGGAACTCCCACCACGCGACTGGCTCGCCGGCCTGTTCGCGCTGGAGGCGCTCGACACCCCCACCCGCGCCGGACTTCTGGCCGGCCTCCCGCCCAAGGGCAGCCGCGAGAGTGGCCGTCAGGTGTGCGCTTGCTTTGGCGTTGGTGAGGTCGCGATTCTAGAAGCCATTCAGTCCGGGTGTGCGACCGCCGCGGATATCGGCGCACGCCTCAAGGCCGGCACAAACTGCGGTTCCTGCCTGCCGGAACTCAAGGCGCTGCTGGCGCAGCAAGATGCCAGAAAGACAGCCTGAAAAGCACTGTGTCGGTGGATGGCGGGGATGAAAGAGTTATATGAGTTTTCAACGCAAAGACGCAAAGGGCGCAAAGAAAAACATTGGGTAGTTTATGTAGTGCAGATTAGCGCCGGTTTCAGGCGCGTAACCCGCCGGAAACCAAACGTGTTTTGGCGGTGTGTTATAGTTTGTACTTGGCCGAAAGCGAGAGTTCGATATGGCTGCCCCCAAAGACGTCATCGAAAAAGCTTTATCCCTAAAGCCGCTTGAAAAAGCGGACTTGGTGGATCGGCTGCTGTCGAGCCTGGATCAGCCTGACGAAGCGATCACCGAGCTGTGGGCCAAGGAAGCAGAAAGCCGCCTCGATGCCTACGAAAAAGGAAAACTGAAAGCCGTTTCCCTCGAAAAAGTCTTGTCCAAATATAAATAAATGAGAATTCGATTTCTCGAAATAGCAGAAATCGAATTGGACGACGCCGTCAAGTTCTACAACCACGAATCGCCAGGATTAGGCGATGAATTCCTCACCGAATTAATGCACGCGCTGGATCGGATCGCCCGGTTTCCGGAGGCGTGGCATCCTTGCTCGAAAAGAACGCGGTGATGCCAGACCCGTCGCTTTCCTTACGGTGTCATTTATCGGCACAAGGAAGACGAAATACTGGTTGTTGCCATCGCCAATCTCCACCGCAAGCCGGATTATTGGCAGGACAGGTTGGCGTAAAACGCGGTCCGCTGTTCGCCAAGACTACTGCCGCGCAGGCGCCGGTGGATGGGGGAATGAGCGGGTGATCTGAGTCCTTTCAGTGCATCGGCTGCCAGATTTGGCTGTCTTGAAACTCCCCATCATGTCGTGTTTGTCTTTTTGTATTATTGCGCACTACAATGAACAAATATGAATGTTTTTAACCACTTACAACAGACTACTGTAAATATATACAGTATAATGTCGTTTTATAAAACGACATTTAGGCCGTCTACTTCTAGTTAGGGTGCTGAGGAAATATGGTACCAAAACCTATAGTTGGTTTTCTTGTCAGTCCGTTGGCCGTTCCACTCGTAATCGCTCTGTATATGTTGTGGAACGGCAGTAATAATTTACCGTTGGCAAGTTTGCTGGTAACAGCTGCCTTTAGCTACTTTGTAATGTTGGTCGCTGGTCTTCCGATTCACTTCGCCCTAAAAGCAATTAAGTTTCAGGGGTGGTGGCTCTATACTCTTTGTGGCGCTCTCCTCGGAGGGTTTATCTCGTGGTATGTCGATATCGAGCTTTTCAGTCCAGGTTTTGCGTTGCTTCCCGTTGCAGCATCGCTGTCGGCTTTAGTTTGGTGGGTGCTGGCGTGTCCGCACCCTAACTCGGCGCTCCACCGGACGCGCAAAGACGGCGCGCCGGTGAGCTAGTTCGTTGGGCATCAAAATCACCGAGCTTCGTAAGTGAGGAAATATGGAACTAAGACAATTTGTATCTCGGGCTCTTTGCGACATCGTGAACGGCATCAAGGATGCGCAACAAGAAACTGACAAAGGAACAATTGTTCCCAAAGTCGCCAGTAGTTTCAAAGCAGTTGAGACGGGTATCAGTGATCTGACAGCCATAGAGTTTGAGGTAACTGTAAAGACCGATGAGCGCGCTGGGAGTGAAGCCAAGTTGAGTGTCGTAGCCGCCATTGTTGGTGGCAGCGTGAAAGGCGAAAGCGGTAACAGCAGTGGACATGCAGCAAAGTTGTCTTTCAGAGTTCCGGTCAAACTTCCGCGGGCTGAATAGCTATCGTGATGCCCAACCCGTCGTTCAAGCGGGACTGCGCAAAAGCGCGCAGCCCCTTAACTTTACGTTACGGCTAAATTATTTTCCCGGCCCAATCCAATACCGCCAGCACCCGCGGCACCAGCAATCCAAAGGCGGCGTCGTATTCCATCCAGCGGAATTCCTCGTGTTCCGGTTTGCCGAGTTCTTCGGTGACGGGGAGAAACACTTCACCTTCGGCTGATTCCGCAACGTAGTAACGCGCAATCTTGTTTTTGCCGTAAGGCTCGGTTTCCGTGAACGCATGTCCCCAACGGAAATCGAGCTGGATCAGCGTGGTTTCCTCTTCCACTTCGCGGATGGCGGCGGCCAGCGGGTCTTCGCCGGGCTCGACCATACCCTTGGAAAAATCCCAATAATCACGGATGCGCAATAGCAGGTAACGATATTGATCGTCGAAGTGTCGGACGATCACGACACCGGCAGAGAGTGTTGGTTTGATGTTCATTTGTACATAGAGCACATAGCAATTTGTAGGGTGTGCTGAGCGGCAGCGAAGCGCACCAGCTGACGGTGCGCAACGCTTCGCTTTTGCGTACCCTACGATTGTATCTTGGCGTCCTTAGCGTTCTTGGCGGTTTAAGACCATAAAAAAGGGCGGCTTGCGCCGCCCTTGATACATCTTTGGAGGAGAAACCGCGATCAGCCCCAGATATCGGCAGTGATGCTCTGGTACCAGCCGACGGTGTACTTGGCCTCTTCCTCGCGGAAGGAGTCCGGCGCGTCCTTGGGGCTCACGCCGCCCGAGCCTTCCACTTCCGTGATGCCTTTCTCCGTGTTGCGGTACACGCCCGCGACCGAGATGCCGTACTTCGGCGCGATCAGGCTGTAGCAGGTGTTGACGAACGAGTTGGCCGCCGGCGATTCACCCTTGAACATGGCCACAATCGCGGCGGCGCACATCTTGGCCTCGCTGCTGGCGGCGAAGCCGGACTTCGGCAGCGCGCCGGCGATCGAGGAATCGCCCACCACGTGGATGCCAGGGTGCAGTTTCGACTCGAAGGTTACCGGATTCACCGGGCACCAGCCCTTGTCGTCGGCGAGGCCAGAGGCCAGCGCGATTTTGCCCGCGGTCTGTGCCGGGATGAAGTTCACGACATCGGCCTTGTGCTTGGCGAGTTCGGCGTCGAGAACCATCTTCTTCACGTCCACCGCTTTCACTGTGCCGCCCTTCGCACCCGACACCCATTCGATCATGCCGGGATAGAGCTTGTCCCAGCCAGCCTGGAACAGACCCTGTTTCGAGAACTTGTCCTTGGCGTCCAGGATGATGATCTTGGACTTGGGCTTATGCTCCTTGAAATAATGAGCGACCATGCTGGCGCGTTCGTACGGTCCGGGTGGGCAGCGGAACGGGTTGGGCGGCGCGACCATCACAAAAGTGCCACCGTCCTTCATGGCCTTGAGCTTCTTCTGCAACAGCAGCGTCTGCGGCCCGGCCTTCCAGGCATGCGGCATCACTTCCGCCGCCTTTTCGCTGTAGCCCGGGATGGCGTCGTACTTGAAGTCGATGCCCGGCGATACCACCAACCGGTCGTAACTCAGCGTCTTGCCGCTCTTGAGCGTGACCTTCTTGCCGGCCGCGTCAATCGTGGTCACGGTGTCGTGCACGACATTGACGCCGTGTTTCTTTTTCAGTGCATCAAAGTTTTGTGTGATGGAGTCCATGGTGCGCAGGCCGCCCAGCACCAGATTGCTGAACGGGCAGGTGATGAATTTCGTGCTCGGCTCCACCAGTGTCACGGCGATGCCGGGGTCGAGACGACGCAAATACTTGGCGCAAGTGGCGCCGCCAAATCCACCGCCCACCACGACCACACGGGCGCTGCCCATGCCGTGCTTGGCGGCTTGCGCCAGCGAGGCCTGACCGAGCGCACCGGCCGCGGAGGCCGCGCCGGCGATTTTGAGAAAATCTCTGCGAGTAATTTTGCTCATGTCATTCCCCTATTTAAGATTGCTGCCGATGTAGTTGGCGAGCGCCTCGATCTCGAGGTCGGTGTAGCCCTTGGCGTGGCGCGTCATGACCGTGGCCGAACGCGCACCGGATTTGAATTCCTTCAGCACCAGCAACGCCTGCTGCGAATTCATGCCGGTGAGGCTCGGAATGGCGCCGGGGCTGCGGCCGTCGGTGCCGTGGCAGGAGAAACAGTTGGTGATCATGTTTTTCACCGCGGCGGCACTGGGCGGTGACGCGGGCGGTGCAACAACCGCCGGTGCGGGGGCCGCCGCTGGGGCCGGCGTGGCTGCTTTGGCGGTTGGTGGTGGAGATTGCGTGGCGCAGCCGACCAGGGCGGCCCCCAGCAACAGTGTCAGGGTGTGATTTTTGAAACGCATCAGGCACCTCCTCAGGTGGTTACATGTTTTGAATAATAATAATGACTGCTTTTGTGTTCTTCGAATGTTCAGCTGAGCGCACATGTAATGAGAGGATGAGTTCGACACAGCGGATTGATCTCATCCTTGATATAAGTCAAACGCAATTTACAGATTCACTTCGACCCTCAGTTAATTCCTTTTGGCTATCTAACTCTTCTGCAACGGCCCTTGCAAGTCGCCGGAATTTCACTTGCGGCAAAATGCCGCAAATTTGGCCTCACGATTGAAAAAACGCGCGCGGCGTCAGCGGATTTCGGAGTGTGAGGAAAGAAGATTCAGCCGCTCACCGGGTTTTGGCATCAGCACCGGCGCGCGCAGGGCTTCCAGGTATTGCGCCAGTGTTTGCATTGGCTCGGTTTCCCCATGCACCAGCGCCACGGTAGGGCGGCTGGAAAAATTCCGGTACCACTCGAGCAGACCCGACTGGCCCGCATGCGCCGACAGGCCGCCGACAGTGTGAATGCGCGCGCCGACACGGATGGTTTCGCTCCAGAGTTTGACGGTTTTGGCGCCATCCACGATTTTCCTCCCGAGTGTACCCCGTGCCTGGAAGCCGGCGAAGATGACGTGGCACTGCTCACGCCAGAGGTTGTGCTTCAAATGATGCCGGATGCGCCCGCCGTCGCACATGCCGCTACCGGCGATGATAATGGCGCCGCCGCGCACGCGATTGATGGCCATGGATTGCGTGGGCGTGCGGCTGAAATGGAGGTTGGGCATGGCAAAGGGGTCGCCGTCTTTTTTGCGACGGCGGTGGGCCTCGGCATCGAACAGCTTCCAGTGCTTGCCATAGACTTCCGTGGCTTCAATTGCCATCGGGCTATCGAGGAAGACCGTCCAGTGATCGATGCCCCATTCCCGATTATGGTGTTTAAGAAAGTAGAGCAACTCCTGGCTGCGGCCGATGGCGAAGGCGGGGATGAGGATGTTGCCCTGGCTTTGCCGCGCCTCGCGGAACACCTCGCCCAGTTCCGTGAGCGTCTCGTCCCAGGAGCGGTGTTCGCGGTCGCCGTAGGTGCTCTCCATCACCACCAAATCGGCCTCGCGCACGGATTCCGGATTGCGCAGGATCGGCGCGCCGGCATGCCCCAGGTCACCGCTGAAGACGAGCTTGCGCCGGTGGCCGTTCTCCGTGAGCCACAATTCCACGATGGCCGAGCCGAGGATGTGGCCCGCGTCCTGCAGGCGTACGCGTACACCCGGCAGTAGTTCCCGTTCCTGACCGTAATCGAGGGCCTGAAACTGGCGCATGGCCTTCTCGGCGTCCGTGCGTGTATAGAGTGGTTCGACGGGGCGCTTACCCCGGCGCAGGCGGCGCCGGTTTTCGTGTTCGGCATCCTTCTCGTTCAACGAGGCCGCGTCCTTGAGCATGATCTGGCACAGGTCGCGCGTGGCGCGGTGAGTGTAAACCGGTCCGCGAAAACCGGCCTTGACCAGCAGCGGCAGGCGGCCGGAATGGTCGAGATGGGCGTGGGTGAGAATCACGGCATCGATCGCGCGCGGGTCGAAAGCGAAGGCGGCGCGGTTGCGCGCTTCGTCCGCGGCAGCGCCCTGTATCAAGCCGCAGTCGATAAGTAGCTGCCGCTCACCGCAGCGCACCAGAAAACAGGAACCGGTGACTTCGCGTGCCGCCCCCAGAAACTGGATATCCATATCTTGATTATCGCAATTCGCTTAGCAGTGAATCTATCATGTGTTCCGCCTGGGAAGCGTAACCACCGCCGAACAGGTTGAGGTGGTTGAGGACGTGATAGAGGTTGTACAGCGTCTTGCGTATCTTGTAACCCGGATCGAGCGGCCACGCCTCCTGATAGCTTTGGTAAAATCGCGCGGGAAATCCCCCGAATAATTCCGTCATGGCCAGGTCCGCTTCGCGATCGCCGTAATAAACCGCCGGGTCGAAAATCACCGGCTGCTCTCCGGTAGCACTGACATTGCCGCCCCACAGATCGCCGTGCAGCAGCGAAGGGGCGGGGTGGTAACTGTGGAAAAATTTTTCCATGTTTGCCATCAGGCGCTCGCCCTTTTTCATCATATTGCGACCGTTTTGTGTGGCCAGCTCGAGCTGAAAACCGAGACGGTGCTCGCGCCAGAACTCCACCCAGTCGGCGCCGGGCGTGTTGATCTGTGGAGTCGAGCCGATGGTATTGTCGAGATGCCAGCCGAATCGTTTCTGAGTGCTGCGGTGCATCTGTGCCAGCTCCCGCCCGAGCTGTTCGAGGCCGCGTGCGTCAGCGCCTTCCAGTTCGAGATGTTCGAGCACCAGAAAGGCGGAGTCCTCGACTTCGCCGGAACATATCGGCCGCGGCACACGCACGCTGCGTGTCTGTGCGATTTCCTTCAGGCCTTCGGCTTCGGCCTCAAACATGGAAAGGCGTGCAGCGTCGTTGAGTTTGACAAAGAATTTCCTGCTCGTGTCCTGCAGGACCGTGGCGGAGTTGATGCACCCGCCACCGACGGAATGCTGTGACCGGACAGCAAAGGGCGCGCCGGTGGCTGCGGAAATGTGCTGTGCGATGGTTACCCAGGCTGACTCCATTCCTCCGTCTCCCCAATGTGAGACGGGTAATGTAGGGGCAATTCCGGAAGGCGAGAAGCACGTGTTGGTCCGAAACCCGCCGAAAAATGACACCTGAACCGACCGAAAAACTGCCAAACCCCGCCGCATGTCCCGCCGCCAGCCAAAAATCGCCAAAAACGCCTTATTTTCCGCCGTTATTTTCCGCAAGCCACTGATTTTATGGATGCCGATAAGTGGCACTGGAATTGCAGGATTTACAGGCCGCCAGCGCGTTTGCGCCTAAGGATTGGTCTGCGTCGGGCGCTTTAGGGACAGGGACATTACAGGAGGTAACAAGAGTTCCAATGGAACGGGAACATCAACGAACGGATTCGCATCGGCGTTTATTCGTCTTAAGTCGGTTTTGGCGATTAAGAATAACGATGTTGTTTAATCAGCTATCGATGCGTACGAGCCTCACCTTCGCTGTGACCGCGGTGGGATTGCTCGGCGTTTTTTTTGTGTTCACCAGCGGTGATATCTACCGCGACGTCAGCTTGGCACAACAGCGTACTGCTCTTGGCGAGCAGGTCAAGACGCGGATCAGTGATCTGCGCCGGGAATTGGATGCGGAATCGCAACGCCTTGTGCTGCTGTCCCGTCAGGAGTCTGGTTTCGTCACGGCGGTGGCGGGCGGCAAAGTGGCGGCTTCTGTCCGTCATCTGGACCAATTGTTTGAGAAACCCGGCTTCATCTCTGGCCGCACCACGCTGGCCAAGCTTCAGGTGCTGAAAGCAGATATGAATGTGCTGGCCTCCTCCAGCAAGGGCTTGCCCGAGAATGTTTTGAGTCAACCCGCCTGCGCGAACCTGCGTTCCCTGGCCGCGAAGCGCATGGGCGCGGATATTCAAAAGCCGGTAACCGGCTTTTGCGTGGCGGAAAAAAATATTTATCATCTACTGATCCAGGCGTTGAGTGAACGCCCAGCGTCCGGTTTTCTGCTGGTCGCCACGGACGTGACCCCGCGGCTGACCGGGTCTGACAACATTTTCAGTCTGCCTGTGCGCCTGACCTTCCCGGACGGGGCCTTGTTGTTTCGTTCCGTCAACTGGCCGAGCGACGATGAATGGAAGAATTATCTGGTGGTGGAGCAACCCTACGGTGTGGCATCCCGCCCGTTGTTTAATATCGGTGTCAGCCAGGATATACGGCTGTTCAGCGAGGGACTGACGTTTACCGGCTACTACACCGTGGCTGTGGCCGCTTCGGCGATTCTGCTGGTGGCTCTGCTTGTGTGGTTTGTGTTGCAAAAAACCACCGCCATGCCACTGCGTAGACTGGTGACGCAGCTGCGCAAGGCCCGTTCTGACAAGAGTCATCTCGGCGAGCACGTGGTGTTGAGCGGTTGTGCCGAAGCTGTCGAGTTAGGCGCCGCTTTCAACAGCATGACGACGCGGCTCAAGGAGCTTTACGAAAGCCTGGAAAGCCTCGCTTTCACCGATCCGCTGACGAAGTTGCCGAATCGCACCTTGTTCCACGAACGCCTGGAACACGCCATCGTGGACGCCAAGCGCGATTACAAGCCATTCGCTCTGATGCTGATGGATCTCGATCGCTTCAAGGACATCAACGACACCCTGGGTCACCAGATTGGCGACAAACTGCTGCAACAGGTTGCGGCACGCCTGCGCAGCAAGCTGCGCGATATCGACACGGTGGCGCGCATGGGTGGCGACGAATTCGCCATCCTGCTGCCGGCGGTGAATGACAAACACGCGACCATGGCCGCGCGCATGCTGCTCCAGGCCTTGCGCGCCCCGTTCCGTATCGAGGAACAGAGCCTCGATATCGGGGCCAGCATCGGTATCGCGCTCTATCCCGATCACGGGGTGGACGCCAATATCCTGATTCAGCGCTCGGACGTGGCCATGTACTCCGCCAAGAACAGCAACAGCGGACACGCCTTCTACGACGGCAAGAACGACCAGCACAACTCGACACGCCTGACATTGCTCGGTGAGCTGCGCCATGCTGTGGAGCAGGAGCAGTTTGTGTTGTATTACCAGCCGAAGGTGGATCTCAAGAATTTCCAGGTCAATGGGGTCGAGGCGCTGATACGCTGGAATCACCCGCGCGAGGACCTGTTGTTGCCGGACACTTTCATTCCACTGCTCGAGCAGACCGGCATGATCCGCAGCCTCACGCCGTGGGTGCTGAACGAATCCCTGCGGCAGGGCCAGCTGCTTCAGCATCAGGGCTTGCCCATTACCATTTCCATGAACCTGTCGGTGCGCGACCTGCAGGACCCGTACTTGGCGGAAGCCTTTGCCGAGCAGTTGGAGGCGCTGCAAATTTCGCCGCGCTGGCTGGAACTGGAAATAACCGAAAGTGCGGTGATGACCGAGCCCGAGCGCGCCCTTGAGGTGCTGACGCGTCTGTCCAAGATGGGGCTGCGAATCGCGATTGACGATTTCGGTACCGGCTATTCTTCACTCTCTTATCTGAAGAAGCTGCCGGTCAACACCATCAAAATCGACAAGTCCTTTGTCATCGGCATGGTGCGCGATGAAAACGATGCCGCTATCGTGCGCACCAGTATTGATCTCGCGCACAATCTCAAGCTCGAAGTGGTGGCGGAAGGCGTTGAGAACGAGGAAACACTGAAACGTCTCGCCGAACTGGGATGCGACACCGCGCAGGGCCACTACATCAGCCGTCCGCTGTCGGCGGATGACCTGTCCACCTGGCTCAAGCAGTCTTCCTGGGCTCTCAAGCGCAATTCCAAACTGATCCGGTTGCACAAGTAAGCTGTTTTCTCCTGCCGCGCGGAAATTGAATCTGCGCGTGCAAGTCGTATCCGCTGCTATTTACAGTTATCCCTTCCCAAGCTGTATGGACCGGTGCCTTGGGCGACGATAAGCAGCAGGGCGCCCATGATCGCCAGGTTTTTCTGGAACTGGATGAACTGCATCTGCATCTGATCCGGCGGCAACCCCCAGTAGGCGTGAAACAAATACGTCACCGGGATCATCCACAGGAAAATAATCGTGGCGGCCCAGCGCGCCTGCCAGCCGACCAGTATCATCAGGCCGCCGCCCAGTTCGATGGCGATGGTCAGCACCAGCATGATTTTGATCAAATTGGGATCAAGGCTCGGCATTTTGGCGGCCATGTAGCCAGCGGTGCCAGCGAAACCGGTTATTTTCTTGAAGCCGGCCACGATGAACAGGTTCGCCAGTAACAACCGCCCAATCAGCGGCCCGTATTGTTGGACCCACTTGCATGCACCCTTCATAGTCATCCTCCTTTTCCAGTGGTTTACGGCATCCTAAGCTTTGTCTTTCAGGCTTGCCAGCACAGACCTGTATGGAAAAAACAGATGAATTCCCGCTAAAGAGGGTCGTCAGCTGTTTACTTTATGCACAGCTAAAATAGTCCTGAAATTATATTCGGCATGCCCGAAAATAATTGCTCGATAAAACGCGGGTGTTTTTACTTAACTTGTTGATCCAAAGAAACTTAATGCCTCAGTTTATTTTTTAATCAAACTAACAAAATCCTCGGAAATTGCCGTGCGACTGATTGCGCGCCACGACTTCATCAACACTGTTATCCACAGATTCTGTGAGTAAGGTTTGCACCGTTTAGATACAAGCGCTTAGAGGCATGTCATAACAAAATAGTGAGCGTGGAGCACGGTTGTTTCACGCGTTGCACAGAAAATGCGCAAAAAAATTCGTTCAATGGCCATGTGATAGAGTCGCCGCCATGTCCGCCGCGTCGCGAATTTACCAAGTGGCTGTACCGACTCCCCTGTATCACGCGTTTGATTATCTGGCCACCGTGCCACTGGTGCCGGGCGCGCGCGTGCGGGTGCCGTTCGGTCGCCGGGAAATGATCGGCGTCGTGCTGGGCGAGGTTGCGCAAAGCGAGCTGCCAGCCAGCCGGTTGAGGGCTATCACACAATCGCTGGATGCCAGCGCCATTCTCCCGCCGTCGATACTGGGGCTGCTTCGGTGGGCGGCGGATTATTACCATCATCCTCTCGGCGAAGTCATTCACACGGCGCTGCCGGTGCGCTTACGACAAGGCCGCGCGCCGGTCGTGAGCGGGGCAAAGGTGTGGATGCTTACGCCTGAAGGCCGCTCCGTGGACCCGCAGACGCTGAAACGCGCCCCGGCGCAAAGGCATGTGCTCGAGGCGTTGACCGTCGCCGCGGAAGGGCTCGATGCGGAGCAGCTTGCTCAAATTTCGCAGCGCTCGGCCGCTGCGCTCAAGGCGCTGCATGCCAAAGGGTGGGTGAGCAGTCACCAACGTGACCCACGGCCTGTGTTAAACGGGGAGTTGCAGTCTGCGCCGGATCTCAATTCGGACCAGAAGTCCTCTGTGACCGCCATCGTTGCCAGGCTGGATGGCTTCCACCCCTTCCTGTTGCACGGAGTCACCGGCAGCGGGAAAACTGAGGTTTACCTGAGTGTGATTAAAGAAGTGCTGGCGCAGGGAAAGCAGTCGTTGGTGCTGGTGCCGGAAATCAGCCTGACACCGCAACTGGTTGGTCGTTTCGAGAGGCGCTTCCGCACACCAATTGCAGTGTTGCATTCCGGACTCAATGAGCAGGAGCGCCTGAGTGCCTGGGTGAGGGCCAGTGAAGGCAAGGCGCCCATTGTCCTCGGTACGCGCTCGGCCGTTTTTACGCCGCTCAAAAATCCCGGCGTCATCGTGGTGGACGAGGAACACGATGGCTCGTACAAGCAGCAAGACGGCTTTCGTTATTCGGCGCGCGATGTGGCTGTCATGCGCGCGTCGCGCGAAAAAATTCCCATCATTCTGGGCTCGGCCACACCGTCGCTGGAGAGTCTCAAAAATGCGCGGCAGGGTACTTATGCCCTGATCGAGTTGCCGGAGCGTACCGGCAGCGCTGTCATGCCGCAGGTGCGGCTGCTCGATATGCGCCGGCTCAAGCCGAGCGAAGGGCTTTCACTGCCCTTGCGCGAAGTGCTCGCGGCCAAACTCGAAAAGGGCGAGCAGAGCATCCTGTTTCTGAACCGCCGCGGATTCTCGCCGGTGTGGATGTGTTTTGACTGCGGCTGGGTGGCCCCCTGCAAGCGCTGCGATGCTCAACTTACCCTGCATCACAAAAGACAGAAACTGCTTTGTCATCATTGCGGCGCGGAACAGGAAGTCGCTCAGCGTTGTCCGTCTTGCCAAGGCGAGAAACTGCATCCCCTCGGCGAGGGCACGGAGCGGGTGGAAGGCGCGCTGCAAAAGTTTTTCCCGCAGGCGCGCATAGAGCGCATCGATCGCGACAGCACCAGCCGCAAGGGCGCGCTTGAAGAAAAACTGCGGCGTGTCCATGAGGGCGAGGCCGATATCCTGGTCGGGACCCAGATGCTCTCCAAGGGGCATGATTTCCCCAATGTCACGCTGGTTGGCATCCTGAACGCCGATCAGGGACTGTACGGAACCGATTTTCGTTCGAGCGAACGACTGTTCCAGCTGATCATGCAGGTAAGCGGGCGCGCCGGACGCGCGGACAAGCCCGGCGAGGTGCTGATCCAGACCTGGCATCCGGATCACCCCCTGTTCGCCGCGTTGCAGCGACACGACTTCCATGGCTTCGCCGAGTTTGCTCTCAATGAACGCCAGGAGACGAACTATCCGCCCTACAGCCATCTCGCCTTGCTGCGTGCCGAGTCGCCCACACCGGACGCGGCACTCAAATTTCTGCATGAAGCGCGCACCCTGGCGCTCCCACTGTCGCCCGGAAAGGAGGTGCAGGTTTTGGTGCCGGTGGCAGCGCCCATGGAGCGGCGTGCCGGCCGCTATCGTGCGCAGTTACTGGTGCAATCCAGTCAGCGTGCGCCGCTGCACGAATTTCTCTCTCAATGGGTGGCGCAGCTGGCGGAGGCAAAATTCGCCAAAAAAACGCGCTGGTCGCTGGATGTCGATCCTGCGGATATGTATTAGAACCTCTAACAAAATGAAATGGACAGGATTAACAGGATTTCTCAGGATTTACAGGATTAAAGATTTTTAGATTTATAAAATCCTGTTAATCGTGTTTTTTAATCCTGTAAATCCTGTCTATTTTTCTTTTTGTTGGCATCTTTACTTAATGTGGAATGGCTTCGAAGATTTCCTCGCCGTTGTCGTCGTTGAATAGCCGGTAAATGCGCCACACTGGATCTTTTTTGCTCTGACACGCGCCGTAACGGAACGGCATGTTTCTCCCCGCCAGGGCAAAACGCAGATCATTGAACCACAGGCATAGCCTGCCCTGGATACGGTCTACGCCATACAGCGCCGGGAACAGGGTGAAGTTCCGATAGGCCGCCAGGGTTTCCGAATACCAGAGTTGTTCCGCCAGTTTGGCGTCCTTGCCCGAACCGAAACGTGGAACCTGTTTCCACAGGGCATCTCTCGCCGGATAGTACGAGGCGTACACCTGCCGCAACCAATTGGCATCGGTGGGAGGAAACTCCGGCATCTCTTTGCGCCACAGGCTCACGTAGGTCATGTGGTAGACATCTTTTTGCGGGATGACGATCATCCAGTGGAATGGCGAGAAGGGTTGTGGAATGGCTTCGACCTTGGCCGCTTCAATCCCGTGCCGGGTGACGTAGGCCTCTCCGACTGCCACGGCGCGCTGCTGCAGGATTCCCTGAAACCCCACGTAAGCGGCGAGCACGGTCAGACCGATGACGGCCGGCTTGCGTGTGAGATTCCATACCGCCGAGGCGATCAGCCCCGCAATGATGATCGCGGTGAAATACGGATCGATGATGAACGTGGTTGGCATCTGCGCGCGCCAGTGGGAAAACGGCGCGAAGACCATGGTGCCGAAAGCCGTGATCACGTCGCCGAGGATATGGATACCGATGCCCAGCGCCACCACACCCACGAACGCGCGCCAGGAATATTTTCCGCGCACGAGCAGCATGAACAACAGCGACAGGCCCAGCGCCCACAATGGCAGCATGATCACGGAATGGGTGATGCCGCGGTGCACAGTGAGATAGGTCAGGGGATCGATGAAGCGTGTGATGAAATCGCTGTCGGGGAATGCCGCGGCCCAGAAACCGATCCACATGCGCGCGCGCTGCGGCAATTGATTCGGCCGCGGAGCTTTCGGTTCCGTCGCGCGCGCCAGCAGTGCGCCGCTCAGGGCGTGGGTGAGTGTGTCCATGCTATCGATTCAGTATATCGCGGTGTAACTCGTCAAAACCGCTAACGGCGATCGCGACGGGGTAGGTGTCAAACCGGCACAGCTGGTACAGCGATGTAACAAAAATTTCTCGCTTTTCCGTGCGCCGGAAAATATTTTCTTGACAGCTGTATATAAGCAATCCATAATTTAGTCAGGTAACTTACTTAATACTTTAAATAATTGATTTAAATGGAAATAAAAGAAACCAACAAGCGCTTTCGCCTGCTCGAAGCGGCGAACAAGCTGGTCCATGCGCAAGGATTCAATCAGACCACGCTGGCCGATATCTCCCGCGAGGCCGAGGTGCCCTTGGGTAACGTTTATTACTACTTCAAAACCAAGGAAGACATCGGCCATGCGCTGATCGAGCACCGCGCGAATTTTTATGCTGGTCTCATCGCTGCGTGGGACAAGCTCCCGGACCCGAAAAAACGCCTGCATGCATTGATTGGAGAAGTGGAGGGACAGCGCGAGGCGCTGGCCTCCAGCGGTTGCCCCATTGGCAGTCTTTGCCAGGAACTCCACAAAGACGGGGGCGTGCTCGCGGAAAAGGCCGCGAGCCTGATGGCCGCCATCCTGGGGTGGACCGAGCAACAGTTTCGCGAGCTTGGCAAGGGAAAGGAGTCTGCCGATCTCTCCTTGCATCTGGTGTCAGTGTTGCAGGGCGCCAGTTTGCTCACGCATACCTTCAACAAGCCGGATTTGGTCCTGCGGGAAACGGCCCGGCTCAAGAAATGGGTGGACAGCTTGTGAAGGGACGCGAAATCAATTCTGGATAACCGGGAGAAATCATGGGCACAAATAAAAAGATTCGGGTGTTGGTTACAGGCGCCACGGGTTTTCTGGGCGGCAACATACTCAGGGCCGTGGTAGCGCAACCCGGGGTTGAACCGATTGCTGCTTGTCGACAGCGCGAGAAACTACCGCGAAATTTCAAGGGCGAAGTTCGGATCGGTAATTTGATGGATGCGAATTACCGACGCGAGGTGGTGAAGGAGGTCGATGTCATCTGCAGCGCCGGTAACTGGGCGTCCATGTGGAACCACAAGGCGCTGGAACGTGAGCGTTTTTTCGAACCGACTCGCGATCTCGTCGAGCAGGCGATTCGTCAGGGCGTCAAACGTTTTATTCAGACCAGCACAGTCGTGATCGGCGCCGTCGCGAAAGGCAACAAACCCCTGGATGATTTCTCGGAAACAAAATATACCGGTTTCTGGCCGCATCTCGACTGCCTGATCGATCTCGACCATTACATGCGCGTAAACAGCAACCGTGGCACGCAGATGGTTACGATGCGTCTGGGCCATTTTATCGGTACTGGCAATCGCCTGGGCATGCTGCCGGCGCTGGTGCCACGACTGAAAACCTATCTGGTGCCATGGTTGGCGGGAGGGCGCAAACGTCTGCCATTGGTGGCCGATACCGATCTCGGCGTGGCCTTTGCTTTGGCAACCATCGCCGATGGTTTGAACGATTATGAATCGTTCAATATTTGCGGAACGGAATTTCCGACGCTGCGCGAGGTGGTTCAATTCATCGCGGAGGAAGCCGGTGTTCCCAAACCGCTTTACAGCGTTCCCTATCCCGCCGGTTATGCTTTCGGCTGGCTGATGGAAACGCTCAAGCCGGTCATGCCCGGTTCCTCGCCGTTTCTCACCCGGTCCATTGTGCGCCTGTGCGAGAACTGGTATTGCCCTAATGATTATGCCCGGCGAAAACTGGGCTACACGCCCGCCAAGGACTGGCGTACGGCGGTGCGTGAACATCTCGCCGACCTCAAGTCGGATGGATATCCCTGGCCGCGTCTGTGCCAGCCGGCCTGACTGATATGTTTGTTAGCGAAACTAATTAAATTATCTGATTTGTGCTTCGCCCAACCGGGATATTTAATCTATTCAGATAAAGACTCCCTCAACCCAAACAGGAGATATTCATGTCTGCTACAGCACAGGAACTCGATGCACGTGGATTGAACTGCCCGCTGCCCATTCTGCGTGCGAAAAAGGCACTTAATGGTTTACAGCAAGGAGAAGTTTTATCCGTGCGCGCCACCGACCCAGGTTCAGTCAAGGATTTCGACGCCTTTTGCAAGGCGACCGGTAATGAACTGGTTTCGTCCGAACAAAGCAGTGACGAGTATGTTTTCCAGATACGCAAGAACTGACGGATATCCCTCCACCAGTCAAACCCTCAGCCTTTGAAAGGAGGCAACCATGTCTAACCTAGCTGAAAAGTCATCCATCAGTTTGCCCGGCGACTTGCAGAAACACGGCGCCGCGCTCGATGCCTGGTTCGATGAGCGTTTCTCGAAAAAACTGAAAGAGGTCGAGGAGAACAAGACCCCTTCGCTTTCGATCATCGCCACCAAGGGAACCATGGACTGGGCCTATCCACCGTTCATTCTCGCCTCCACGGCGTCGGCGCTGGGCTGGGACGTGAACGTATTTTTCACTTTTTACGGTTTGGAATTATTGAAAAAGGAATTGCACCTCGAGGTCAGCGCGTTGGGCAATCCGAGCATGCCCATGAAAATGCCCTTTGGCCCGAAATGGTTCAAAGGTATTAATTGGAAGGTCCCGAATCTGGTAATGGCCGGCGTCCCGGGATTCGAGAAGGTGGCCACGGGACTGATGAAGAAAACCGTGAAAAATTGCGGTGTCGCCTCGGTTCAGGAATTACGCGATGTCTGTATCGAGGCTGGCGTTAACCTGGTGGCTTGCCAGATGACAGTCGACCTGTTCGGCTACAAGCGCGAAGACTTCATTCCCGAGGTCAAGGACTGGATCGGCGCGGCCACTTTCCTGCCGATTGCGCAACAGTCGGACGTCTGTCTGTTCATCTAGCCAGATCAGGCGAGGCGTGAAAAAATAATCTCATGAAAAAAAATCCGCGGAGATAAAGCGCATGCCATCTGCTGCTAACGTAAAAGAAGAACCGTTCCTGTCGGCGTTCCGTGGCAATTTCACTGGTGTGCTGAGCTGGGAGGACCTTGACGCCTTCTGGGGAGTGGTAAGGAGCAATGCCGCCTCCGGCTGGTACTTGTATGCTCTCGGCGAAACTCCTCCGGCCGCGCGGGCCAGCGCGGAGCAGGTCAACCTGTTCATTTCAGAAATTGATGCGTTGCTGCGCAAGGAACACCAGGAGGACTATTGCGGCATCGTCTATGCCGACAACAAGACCGATCCGGCGTTGATCAAGATTTTTGATCCCAACAACCTTGGAGTTCAGTGCGGTTTCAGCGATAACCCGCCGCTGCCGGGCTGGGTCCTGAGCCTGTTACCACCTGTGGCGCTATACGATCGCGCGCACCACCCGGAGAATCGTAAGCGCTGGTGGCGGAAGTTGTGGGATTGAGCCAAGTCTAACTATTGGGCGATATCAGAACGGTTTGACCACGGCCAGGATAACCCCAGCAATGAGAATCACGGTCGGGAATTCGTTGAACCAGCGGTACCACACGTGATCATGGCGGTTGCGGTCGTATTTAAAGTCGATCATCAGCTTGGCGCAGTAAATGTGGTAGGCGATCAATATGAGGACGAGTGCGAGCTTGGCGTGCAGCCAGCCGCCGGCGAATCCGTAACCCAGCCACAACCACAGCCCAAATACGATGGTGAGAATGCCGCCCGGCGTCATGATGCCGAAGAAGAGTTTGCGCTCCATCACCTTGAAGCGCTCGACGCCTTCGCGGTCGGTGGCCGACACCATGCTGTGATACACAAACAGGCGCGGAAGATAGAAGAGCCCGGCGAACCAGGTGACCATGAAAATGATGTGCAGGGATTTTATCCAGAGCATGATGGTTTGTAATTTTTTGGCGGCGATGCAGATCAGGCGCCGGGAGCTTTCAGGTAGCGCGAGATGATACGCCGGGCCTTGGCGATATCCAAACGGCCGGTGTAGTTCAGTTCGGTTTTTCCATTCGGGTCGATGATAAAGGCGGTTGGGACAAAAGGCACGCCGCCGAAGGCGCTGGTCACGACGCCTTGCACGTCGAGCGCGACGGGATAAGGAACATTATGGCGCTGCACGAATTCCTGCACCCTGATCGGCGGATCGTAGGGCATGGCCACGGCGATCATTTCGAGCCCCTGTGGATGCCAGTCTTTGTAGAGCTGGATCAGATCGGGCAGTTCTTCCACACAGGGCGGGCAGGTGGTGGCCCAGAAACTCACCAGCACCGGCCGACCGCGCAACGACTGCAATGTCAGTTTTTTCCCGTCGAGCAGGACGAATTCGGTTTCCGGCGATATGGGCGGGGCAAGCGGAAACAGATACGTACCCGCCCAGGCGAATGCCGCCACAATGATTAGAATGACCAGCAGCTTGGTGCTTTTTTTCATCTACAACATCTGCGCCAGCAGCGAGACGATACTGATATAGGAATTCATCGCGGCTCCTCGCACGATTCTTGGAGGCTTGTCATCTACAGCAAGCAATCAAGGTATGCGAACCATTGTGCCGGCGCAAGCCTGCCGGCTGAGGCGATGCAATGCTAGAACATGGCGACGAGATTGTTGAGAAAGCGCAAGCCGATGTCCGTCGGGCGCAGGGTTTCGATATCCCAGGCGATCAGTCCTTTTCGCTCCGCCTCCTCGAGAGGTTTTGCCGCGACAGAGATTGGCATGCCGGTGCGTTCCGCGAACAGGCGCGACGGTACACCGCGGGTGATGCGCAAGGCGTTCATCATGAATTCGGTCACGGTATGCTCGCGCGAGAGCTTCTGTTCGCCGCCGATGTTTTGTGGCGTCCCGGCGGTGCGCAAATATTCATTCGGCTGTTTCAGCTTCCAGAGTCGCGTGATGCCTCTGGCGTCAGTGATCTTGGCGTGCGCGCCGGCGCCGATGCCGAGGTAATCTCCGAACTGCCAGTAGTTGAGATTATGCCGGCACTCGTGGCCCGGCTTGGCATAGGCCGAGACCTCATATTGCTGGTATCCCGCAGCGGCCAGTTCCGTTTGCAGCCGGCTTTGCATGTCCCAAGTGCTGTCGTCGTCGGGCAGTGTCGGCGGCCGAGAGTGGAATAACGTGTTCGGTTCGATGGTGAGCTGATAGGCAGAAAGATGCGTGGGGTAAAGCTGAATCGCGGTACGAATATCCGCCAGTGCCTGTTCTACCGTTTGACCGGGCAGGCCGAACATCAGATCAAGATTGAAATTATCGAAGCCCGCCGCACGTGCGGATTCAGCCGCGCGCAGCGCCTCTTCACGGCCGTGGATGCGCCCCAGTGCTTTCAGTTTTTCCGGCTCGAAACTCTGGACACCGATGGACAGGCGATTGATCCCGGCGGCGCGAAAGCCCTTGAAGCGTTCCGTATCCACCGTGCCAGGATTGGCCTCGAGCGTGATTTCGATATTCTGATCGAGTAGCAGCCGCGCGCGAATCCCGGACAACAGACGGTCAATGGCCTCGGGCGAAAACAGGCTCGGTGTGCCCCCGCCGATGAAAATGGTATGCACAATACGCCCCCACACGCGCGGCAGGTCCTGCTCCAGATCGCGCAGCAGCGCCTCGACGTATTCCTGTTCCGGAACGCCGCCGCGCGCCTCGTGGGAATTGAAATCGCAATACGGGCATTTGCGCACACACCAGGGGATGTGCACGTAAAGTGAGAGCGGCGGAAGTGAGGCAAACTGCTGCATGTGCGGACAGGAACCGGAACGGAGCCGCGAATTATACCGCCAGACGTTGTTTGAGCGGGATCAGCTCCGCTGGTCAGGGGCTGCGATGGCCTTAGGTCGCGCGATGCTGACCAGCATGACGCCGATCAGGATCACCACCATGCCCGCGAGCTGGTTGGCATTGAGCGTTTCCTGCAGTACCAGCCAGCCGAGCACTACGGCCACGAGTGGGTTGACGTAGGCATAGGTGCCGAGCGCGGCGGGGCTGACTTCGTGCAGCAGCCAGATGTAGGACGCATAGCCGAAGCAGGAACCGAAAACGATCAGGAAGGCGAGCGCTGCCATCGCCTCCGCCGACCAGCTCCAGCGCGCGGCCTCGCCGAGGGGAAATCCCAATCCGCAGAAAACGATCCCCGCTACCAATGACTGCATGGCCGCGACCATGAGCGGCGGCGTGGTCAGCCGGCCGCGCTTGGCGATCATGGAGCCGGCGGCCCACAGTGGGCACGCCGTCAGCACCGCGAGCTGCGCCCCGAAGTGCTCCAGTGAAAATCCCTTCTCCGGCAGCATCAGCATGGCCACGCCGAAGAATCCGACGGAGAGCCCCAGCACGGTGCGTGTTCCCAGCTTCTGGCCGTGCTCACCCAAGGTTCCGAAGCCCGCCAGCCACAGCGCCGTGGTGGCGACGATCAGCGCCGCCTGGTTCGACGGTACCCACTGTTCGCCCCATACGACAAGACCATTGGCACCGACCAGCATGAACAGCGCCGTGATCGCAATCGTGCGCCATTCGCGAAAATGGGTGGGAAATTTCTGTCCGCTCAACCGCGCGTAGATCGCTAACAGGATGCCAGCCACCACGAACCGCGACCCGGCAAACAGCGCCGGCGGCAATTGCTGCACCCCCACGCGGATCGCCAGATACGTCGAACCCCAGATGATATACACCGCCGCGAAGGCGATGATGACTTTCCAGCGCCAGGCGGCGTCGTGTTCCATCGCGCTATTCTACTTGTTATTTATCGAGCGGCCTTCGGCCGCGTATTACTTGTGGGTGGCTGACCCACGGCAAAAAACGCCTAACCCGCCCTACATGTACTATCTGGATTCCGGCTTTCGCCGGAATGACGGTTTAAAGATGGGTATGCCCCAACTCCGCAACCAACAATCTCAACACCTGCTCCCGATGGCTCAATTTATTTTTCAGTTCCGCGGCGGGTCAGCGGGATTATTTCTTGCGCGGCAATGGCTGCCCGGCTGAATCGGTGTGTGCATTTACGGCATCAGGCCGTCCGATATGGTAGCCCTGCCCATAGTCCACCCCGATTGCATTCAGCTGGCGCAGGGATTCCTCGTCCTCCACGAACTCGCCCAGGGTTTCCTTGCCGAGCGCATGCGCGATGTCATTCATCGCCTTTACCATCGCCCGGTCCACCAAGTTGTGCCCCAGGTTCTTCACGAAGCGGCCGTCGATTTTGACAAGGTCGACCGGCAACTCGGACAGGTAGGCAAACGAGGACATGCCGCTGCCGAAATCATCGAGCGCGGTTTTGCATCCCATGGCACGCAGCTGCGCGAGGAAGGTCACGGCGGTATGCATGTCGGCGATGGCAGCGGTCTCCGTCACCTCGAAGGTGAGGGCAGACGGGTCGAGCCCGGTCTCCTCGACCTTGCGCGTGATCAGCTCGGCAATCGCCGGCAGGGAGAGCGACTGGGCCGACAGGTTGATCGAAAAGCGCAGCGCGGGTTCCGTCGCGCGCCGGCGCGCGAGCAGGTCGATGGCATGGCGAATGACCCACTGATCGATTTCGGAGGCCAACCCGAACCGTTCTGCCGTTGACAGGAACCCGGCAGGCATGATGAGACTGTCGTCCTCATCGAGCATGCGCACCAGGATCTCGTGACATTCGATGGCGCCGCTGCTCGTGCGCGCGATCGGCTGCGCGACGAGCGCGAAGCGGTCGTGTTCCAGCGCTTTTCGGATACGGTGCGACCAGCCCATATCGAGCGACATGGTGTCGACATTCTTGGCGTCGTTTGCGACAAAGAGGTGTACACGGTTACGGCCGCCGCGCTTGGCGAGGTGGCAAGCGAGATCAGCCTGCATCAGGGCATCCGCCGACGATGCGATGTGCGAATCGAGAAGCGTGACGCCGATGGAGCAGCCGATATCGACGTTTTTCCCCTGGTATTGGAACACAAAGCTAGCCAGCTTCAGACGGAAGGATTCGGCCACCTGCTCGACCGTGTCCCGCGCGGTGTCGTACATCAGCACCACGAATTCGTCGCCGCCGAGCCGCACCACTAGGTCCGATTTGCGCGCGCGCCGGGTCAGGATGTTGGCGGCTTCGACGAGCAGCTGGTCGCCGGCCGCGTGTCCGAGGCTATCGTTGGTGTATTTGAAGTGGTCGAGGTCGAGGTAGAGCAGCGCGCCATTCAGTTTTTCATTGCGCTTCAGCAGGTCGACCAGGCGTTCCAGTTCGGTCAGGAAGTAGGAACGATTGTACAGGCCGGTCAGGCCGTCGTGCTCGGCGAGCTGGCGCAGACGCTCGATCATGGCCTTGCGTTCGGCGATGTTGGCGAGCAGCGCAATGTATTTCTGCTGACCCGGCAGCGCCATGTCGGTGATCTTGATCGAAATCGGGAAGGTCGTGCCATCCTTGTGCCGCCCCAAGGCCTCGCCCTCGAGCCCCACCAGGCGCTTGATCTCCTGGCGCAGGAAGTGTTCGAGGTAGCCGTCGCGTTTCTCGCGGGATTCCGGCGCGATCAGTTGGGCGATGGAGGTACCGGCGATTTTGTCCGCGGACCAGCCGAACAACCTTTCCGCCGCCCGGTTGAAGTTCTCGATCGTCCCCCGCTGGTCGAAGGTGATGATGCCCTCGGCGGCATTGTCGAGGATGGCGCGGATGTTCTGTTCGCGCGAACGCACCTGCGTGCGCATGTTGTCGAAGGCATGCACGAGGTTGCGCGTCTCAAGGGTGTTCGTGGTCGGCAGGGCGATGCCGGTCGCTCCCTCCGCTTCGGCCTTGAGGGCTGAGGCGACGCGCGCGATCGGCCGGCGGATGTTGAACTCGAATACCAGGATGCCACCTCCGATGATCAGGAGACTGAAAAAAACCAGTGTCCATAGCGAGCCGGCCAGCCGGTCTGTGAATTGCTCCATGGCCAGAATGTTTTCATCCTGGCTTTCTGCGATTTCTTTTTGCATTCCGCGCAGCGCTTCCCAGGCGGTATTGAAGTGCGGGTAAATCGCGTCGCGCATCAATGGGATGTCTGCGCGCCAGTGGTCCGATTCGAATATCGCCACGACCTTCTGGAATCCGGATCGCCACTGTTTGACGAGCGGACGCAGTCGCCGGAGCGACTCTTCCTGCTGGAATTCAAGCGCCCCCTGACTTTCATGCGTAGCGAGTTTCTCCAGGTTGGTCTCGATGCGCGTCAGGTACATCGCGATGTCGGACCTCTGCTTTGCCATGTCGATTTCAGGTTTGCTGCTGAATATGCCGAAGCGGTTCGTGACATACAGACGGAAGTTGGCGTTCACCGTGGACCAGGCGTAACGGCTGTCGGCGAATAGTTCGTATATATCGTCCTGTGCGAGCGTGTGTCCGGCGGTCTCGGCTTCCTCCATGGCCTGGGTCGTCAGCGTGATGACCTCAATCGTGGAAGGGTGCAGCTCATTCCTCATGATATCGATAGCGGGGAAGGTCTTGTCCGGGTCGATTCGCATATCCAGCAGGCGTTCAACCTGCTTGCGTAATTCTCCGGTTGCTCTCGTCAAGTTCTCCGCATGCTTGCGCGCCTGCGGATTTTGTTGTGTCCAGGGGTGAACCGCGATGTCCCCGGTGGACTCGATCAGGTGATCAAGCATGTCGAGGGCCTGATTGCGCGCGCCCTGTTCGGGTGTAACCAGGTAACGGTGGGTCGCGGTTTCCGCGACCCAGATTTCGTGGCTTATTTCATTGAGTTTGTTGTGGAGGTGTTTGCGTATGTCCAGACTCTGTGCGTTGGTCTCCGCGGCGCTTTCCACCTTGCCTTGGGTAAACCAGGCAACGCCGAGGATTCCGGCAACAAGCAGGGCGGAGGCGAGCAGGTACCGGCCAAGCAAAGTATGCAGACCGAACCAGCGGCCGAGACGTGACTCCGGCATGTCCGTGGATACCCTGTTGTTCGGGAGGTCTGCGCCACCCACGACGTTGGCGGGTGGCGCAGGTGGTTGAGGTGTTTTGCCCATACCCCTCATTTAGTGCATATGACGTGCCATAAATAAGGACTTTTAAGTTTAATAAGTGTATGTTTTATAATGATAATAGTGAATTAAGCTGGATATGGCAGCGAGACATTATTAAATTAATTCTGAATTTCCCGATTAATAAATTCGGGACCGCGGTTGCTGGAGGCTAAATACCAGTGCCCGTAGCGCCTGCCCCCGATGACTCAATTTATTTTTCTCTTCCGCCGGCAACTCGGCAGAAGAACACTTATGCGTGGGCACGAAGAAAACCGGATCATAACCAAACCCGTTCTCGCCCCGCGGCTCCAATAAAATTCTTCCTTCCCAGGTGCCCTGACAAATCACTGGCGTGGGATCGAATTCATGCCGCAGGTACACCATCAGGCACTGGAAACGCGCCTTGCGTTCAGCATCAGGAACGCCTTTGAGGTTGGTCAGTAATTTCTGCAGATTCTGTGCATCGCTCGCGCCCTTGCCGGCGTAGCGTGCGGAGTAAATCCCGGGCGCGCCGTTGAGGTAATCCACTTCGATGCCGGAATCGTCGGCAATGGCAGGGAGGCCGGTGTGGCGCGTGGCGTTGCGCGCTTTCAGCAGGGCATTTTCGACGAAGGTCAGGCCGGTTTCTTCCGCATCGACGACCTTGAAGTCGGATTGCGGCACGACGGTGAGATGCAGCCCGGCGAGCATCTGGTTGATCTCGCGTACCTTGCCGGGGTTACTCGATGCCAGAACAATCTGCTTGGTCATATAAAGGCTGTGAATTGACAGGATTAACAGGATTTACAGGATTAAAAGCGAAGCAAACAAGGCCAAAGATTTTACAAAGAAATCCTGTTAATCCTGTAAATCCTGTCCATTAATTCTTTGTTATTTCATCTCCAATGCTTCGCGTTGGCGCGCGATGAGTTCGCGGATGCCGGCTTGCGCGAGCTTGGTCATCGCCTGCATGTCTTCGAGGCTGAAGGTCTTGCTCTCGGCGGTGCCCTGGATTTCGATGAAGCCGCCGGCGTCGTCCATCACGAAGTTCATGTCGGTCCCGGCGTTGGAGTCCTCGGCGTAATCGAGATCGAGCACCGCCTCGCCGCCGAAGATGCCGCAGGAAACGGAGGCGACCAGATGGCGCAGGGGGTCGTTGGTAATCAATCCGCGTTTGCGCACGTGGTTGATGGCATCCACCAGCGCGACACAGCCGCCGGTGATGGAAGCCGTGCGCGTGCCGCCATCGGCCTGGATCACGTCGCAGTCGATGGTGAACGTGCGCTCGCCCAGCTGCTTCATGTCCAGCGCCGAGCGCAGCGCGCGCCCGATCAGGCGCTGGATTTCCATGGTGCGCCCGCCCTGTTTGCCCTGTGCTGCCTCGCGCGCCATGCGGCTCCCGGTGGAACGCGGCAGCATGCCGTATTCGGCCGTGACCCAGCCCTGGCCCTTGCCCTTGAGGAAGTTCGGCACCTTTTCGTCGACGCTGACGTTGCACAGCACGCGCGTCTCGCCGAACTCGATCAGCACCGAGCCTTCGGCGTGTTTGGTGTAACTACGGGTGATACGTATGTCGCGTAACTGGTCGGGTTTACGTCCGCTGGGCCGCATGAAATTCCTTGAGCTGGTCTGATGCCGGAACGCAGATTATCACCAATCCGGAATAATGTTGAACGCGGGCATTGGGGCATGAAGATCGGATTGATTTCTTTGCGTCCTTTGCGTCTCAGCGGCAAGAACTCACATAAATCTTGTTTTTCTATTTGGCCTCGTGCTTCTTCAGAAAATCCTCGATCTCCTGGATGCGGTCTTGCAGCGGCCTGTTCTTTTCTTTACTGGTGTCTTCCACGACCGGGGCCGGCGGTATTGGGACCGGTCGCCGCGCGACATGCGGAAGATGGTGACGGGCCTCCTGACGCAGCATGGCCTCATCGATCTGCACGGCCACGTTGCCTTGCAGTGGTGGATTTTTTGACATGGCATCCTGCCAACGCAGGCATACGGCGCTGACGTTGTCACAGCCGTGTTTCATCTTGCGCACCGCGGCAAAAAGCATTTCCTCCATGGCCTCATCCAGCGCCGGAGCCTTCAGATAATTCGTGATCTCTTCCGGTGTGAACGCCTCCCACAGGCCGTCGGTACAGGCGAGCAGCATGTCGCCCGGCTGCAGCAGGGTTTCTTCGCTTACGCTGATGGTGGGCGTGACCCCGCCACCGAGACAATTCAGCAGGTGACTCTTCTGGGGGTGGTCGAGCATTTCCTGTTCCGTGAGCAAGCCGTCTTGATGCATTTCATCGATGGCGGTGTGGTCCTGTGTGCGCAGCAGGACGCGATCCTGGCGGATGACATAAAGTCGGCTGTCACCCACGTGCGCCCAGTAGGCATAGCCGTTTTGCACCAGGCAGGCGACGCAGGTGGTGCGCGGTTCGATGGGTGTCTGGCTGGCCTTGGCGCGCGCGATGATGGCGTGGTGCGCCTGCAGGATGCCGAGCGCGAGGAAGGCCGAGGGTCGATTGATCACGGGTTGGCGCAGCGACTGGAAGCTGTGCAGCAGTGTCTCCACCAGAACTTCCGCCGCGATCTCGCCGCCGCGGTGACCGCCGAGTCCGTCGGCCACGACCAACAGCACGGCGTTGTCGCGCTCGGCATAACCCACGCGGTCTTCGTTGGTCGGGCGCGCCCCGCGCAGGGTGTATTGGGTGATCTGGTATTTCATGGTGCCGTTGTTGTCACCAGGGCAATTTCTGTTTCAAGCGCTCGATCAGCGTTTCCGGGTCTGGTGCCGGCAACTCGGACGGTTCCTTGTTGAGAAAGTCCAGCAAGGCATCCACATTCTGCGGTCGCGCCATCTGATCCATTTGCAGGCACCAATCCACGGCCTCGAGCAGCTGACGCGAATAGCGCGAGGCAAATTGGCGCACCGCCGGTTTGTAGGTGTCTTTTTCGGCACGCTTGGTGGCGGTAGGCGGGGCCTTGCCGCACAGGCAGGCCCACATGGTGGCGCCCACGGCGTAAAGGTCGGTCCACGGTCCGATGTGCCCGCGCGTGTGCTGCTCGATGGGCGCAAAGCCGCGCGTGAGTGTGTGTGGCAGCGCACGCCGTTCGTTGACGTAAGGAGACTGCGCGGCGCCGAAGTCGAGCAGCAGCGGTGAGCCGCCGGGCCGCAGATAAACATTCGCCGGCTTGATATCGAGATGCAGCAGGCGGTGGTTGTGCAGCTCACGCAGTCCGTCAAGCAACGGGGGAAAGACCGTGCGGATGAATTTTTCCGTCATGCGACCGTCGTGGCGCTTGATGTACCAGCGCAGGTCCTTGCCATCCTCGAAATTCATCACCATGTACACGGTGTTGTTCTCGCGGAAGAAATCCGTGACGCGCACGATGTTGGGATGCTGGATTGTCGACAACGCCTTGGCTTCGTCGAAAAAACGCTTCATGCCGGTGTTGAAGGTACTGGCGGTCGAGCCTGACAGGTTCTCCACGGTCTCGCCGTCGGCGCGCGCGACCTGCTTGTCCGGCAGGTACTCCTTGATGACCACCCACTTTCCGGTCTGGGTGTTGCGCGCGAGGTAGACAATGCTGAACCCGCCGCCGCCGAGGGTTTTGGCGATCTTGTAATGATGCAGCATATAGCCCTCGTTGAGGGCATTGGTGATATCCATGACTTCCGGTTCAGTTCTGACCGGCGGGCGGGGGCACGTTCGGCGTTTCCATCTTTAGATTATATATGCCCAATTCTGAGTGGCAGGGGATGGTTTCACCCTGATCTGATTCGGTTTACCATCCGTATCGCCCATGAAATCCGGAAAAACCCCGCCCCAGACCGCCAGCATGACCGCCTTTGCCCGGCACGAGGCGGTCGCGCATTGGGGCACGCTCACCTGGGAGCTGCGCTCGGTCAATCACCGTTATCTCGACATTTCCCTGCGCCTGCCGGAGGAGCTGCGCTCGCTCGAACCGCGCATACGCGAACTGGTCAACGCGCGCCTCGCCCGTGGCAAGGTGGACGGCACCCTGCGCTTCCAGCCGAGTGAAGCATCGGCAGGGACCATCGAGATGAATGCGGAGCAGGTACAGCGCTTGCTCGTTGCCGCCGACCACCTGCGCCATCATGCACAAGATATCGCGCAATTACGCACCATCGACGTGCTGCGCTGGCCGGGGGTGATCAAGGCGGCGGCGCTGGATGTCGAAAGCCTGGGCGCAGCGGCACTGGAGGCACTGTCGGCCACGCTGGCGGAGCTGGTGGCGACGCGCAACCGCGAAGGCGCACGTCTGCAGGAGTTCATGCTGGCACGCTTGCAGTCCATGGAAGAAATGGCAGGGAAGGCGAAAGAGCTGTTCCCCGAAGCCACGCGGCAGTTTCGCGAACGGCTGGAGGCGCGTCTGAAGGAGGTCAAGACCCAGCTCGATCCCGCGCGCCTGGAACAGGAAATCGTCCTGTTCGCGCAGAAGGCGGATGTCACCGAGGAAATCGACCGGCTGACCGCGCACTTCGCCGAAATCCGTCGGGTGTTCTCTCAGCCCGGCCCCGCCGGCCGGCGGCTCGATTTCCTGATGCAGGAACTCAACCGCGAGGCCAACACTTTGTCATCGAAATCCACCGACACGCGCCTGACCAATGTCGCGGTCGAGCTCAAGGTGCTGATCGAGCAGATGCGCGAGCAAGTGCAAAATATAGAATAAGATCACGAAACCGCAGATGAACGCAGATTAACGCGGATAAAAACCAGTTTTACTTTTTAATCTAAATATCTGCGTCCATCTGCGTTTATCTGCGGTTCCAAAATTATTATGAAATGCAGACTTTTTATTTTTTCCGCGGCTTCCGGCACCGGCAAGACCAGTCTCGCCAAGGCATTGGTGGAGCAGATGCCCGACCTGGCGTTCTCGGTTTCGCACACCACGCGCGCGCCGCGGCCGGGTGAGCAGCACGGTGTGCATTATTATTTCGTTACCCCGCAACAGTTCGACGAGATGGTGGCGGCCGACCGCTTTCTGGAACACGCCAAGGTGTTTGGGAATTCCTACGGCACTTCGCGCGCGACGACCGAAAGCATGCTGCGGCAGGGAAAGAACATCATCTTCGATATTGACTGGCAGGGCGCGCGCGCCATCAAGGAAAAGCTGCCGGAGGCGGTGAGCGTTTTCATCCTGCCACCCTCGCGCGCCGCTCTGGAAGAGCGTCTGACCGGGCGCGGCCAGGATTCACCCGAGGTCATTGCCCAGCGCATGCGTGCGGCGGTGTCTGAGATAAGCCACCACAAGGAATTCGACCACCTGGTGGTAAACGATGACTTCAATGCGGCCCTGGCCGATTTGAAGACCATAATCCTCGGGGACGGCAAGCCTCGGCCCGTTCGGGTGGACATGGAGGCCTTGTTAGCAGAGGTCTAGTCGAAGGGCCAAGTGGCAAAAACCGCCCTATATCAGTAAGATGCAATACAGCGCTTACCCCTGACCCGCCCCGGATCTGGCATCAGTCGGGGCGCGTGCTTTAGTTTAGTGTTAAACCTTGCGGCGACGCCGCGTTTCCTGTGGATGACAGAGGTATAGGTATGGCTCGTATTACGGTGGAAGATTGTCTGGATAACGTCGATAACCGCTTTCAGCTCGTGCTGGTGGCCACGCGCCGCGCACGCCAGCTGATCAATGGTGCGGATCCCTTTGTGGAGCGCGGAAACGACAAGCCCACGGTACTCGCCCTGCGCGAAATCGCCGGCGGTTTTGTGACCAATGCCATCCTGGAAGAGGAAACGGCGCCAGTCGTATTTGAGGCCAATGAAAACACAGCCGACCAACCCCAAACAGGCGGGCTCGACAGCAGCCCGGCCCCCGGCAAAGAGGGCGGAACCGAAGTCTGAATCGCCGTCTGGAATCCCCGGAGAGCGTTTTCAGATCAGTGACCTGTGCGCCATTCTCGAATCCTATCTCGAGCCCCGCGACGTTGCTGATGTTTATCGCGCCTATCTGTTCGGCGCCGAGGCCCACGACGGGCAGCGGCGCGTCAGCGGCGAACCCTACATATACCATCCCATAGAAGTCGCCCGCATCCTGGCGGCCATGCGCCTCGATGCCAAGAGCATCATGGCGGCGATCCTGCACGACGTCATCGAGGACACACCCACGGCGAAGGAGCATATCGCCGAGCAGTTCGGGACGGATATCGCCGCGCTCGTCGATGGCGTTTCCAAAATCACCCGCATCGAATTCCAGTCGCAGGAAGAGGCACAGGCGGAAAATTTCCGCAAAATGCTGCTCGCCATGGCGAGCGACATCCGTGTCATCCTCATCAAGCTCGCCGACCGCCTGCACAACATGCGCACCATTGCCGCGCTCAAGCCGGAGCGCCGCCGTGCCATCGCGCGCGAGACACTCGATATTTACGCGCCCATCGCCAACCGCCTCGGTGTGCGCCAGTGGGCGGCGGAACTGGGCAATCTCGGGTTTTCCGCGCTTTATCCGCTACGCTACCGCATCATCGACGACGCGGTGCGCAAGCGTCATGGCAATCGCAAGGCCATCGTCGAAAAAATCCGCGCCGCCATCGTCGGCCAGATGGAACGCGAGGGTTTGGCGGCCGAGGTGACCGGGCGCGAAAAAAGTCTGTATGGCGTGTACCGCAAGATGGAGCAGAAGCATCTGTCGTTTGATCAGGTATACGATCTCTACGGCTTTCGCGTGATCGTGGACAAGGCCGACACCTGCTATCGCGCGCTCGGCGCGATTCACAATCTCTACAAACCCATCCCCGGGCGGTTCAAGGATTACATCGCCATCCCCAAGGCCAACGGTTACCAATCGTTGCACACCGTGGTGTTTGGCCCGTTTGGTGTTTCCCTGGAGGTGCAGATCCGCACACACGAAATGGATCGCGTGTCCGAGGCCGGGGTGGCCTCACATTGGCTGTACAAGAGCGGCGAGCGTGGTTCGGACCCGGCGCAGCAGCGCGCGCTCCAGTGGCTCAAGGACCTGTTGGACACCCAGCAGAAGGCGGGCAACCCGCGGGAATTCCTGGAACACCTCAAGGTGGACCTGTTCCCGGACGAGGTCTATGTGTTTACGCCCAACGGCGAGATCAAGAAGCTCCCGCGTGACGCCACCGTCATCGATTTCGCCTACGACGTGCACACCGACATCGGCAACCGCTGCGTCGGCGCCAAGGTCAACCATCAACTGGTGCCGTTGCGTACCACCCTGCGCAATGGCGATCACGTCGAGATTATTACCGCGGAATGGAACCGCCCCAGCCCGTCCTGGCTCAACTATGTCGTGACCAGCAAGGCGCGCGCGCATATCCGCAGTTTCCTGAAGAACCAGAAAACCGATGAGTCGGCCAAGCTCGGCGAACGCCTGCTGGCCACGGCGCTGGAGGACATCGGCGCCGATCTGAAGAAAATATCCGAGGAAACCCGCAACGCGCTGCTGAAAACCCTCAAGCAGAAAACCTGGAATGACCTGCTGGGCGAAATCGGTCTCGGCAACCGTCTGGCTACCGTGGTGGCACGCCAACTCGTGCCGCAAACTGAAAAAGATGAAGCCAGCCGTTTCCTGCGGCTGTTCCGCCGCCGCAGTCAGAAGCCGAAGGAACCGGCGCTGGCCATCCACGGGACCGAAGGCGTCGTGGTCAATTACGCACGCTGCTGCCGTCCCATTCCCGGCGATCCCATCCTGGGCTTTCTCACCGCCGGGCGTGGCATCGTGGTGCATACCGAGGATTGCCCGAACGTGGTGCGTTACCGCAAGCATCCGGAGCAGTGGATCGACGTGCAGTGGGAAAAAAACATCAAAGGGGTGTACCCGGTTTATTTCCGGGTCGAGGCAAAGAACCAGCGTGGTGTGCTCGCCTCCGTGGCGGCGGCGATTTCCGAACAGGAGGCCAACATCGACTCGGTGTCCTTCGACGAGCGTGACAGCCAGTATACCTCCATGGATTTTACCATCGAGGTACGCGACCGCGTGCACTTGGCGCATATCATGCGCCGTATTCGCGCACTCGAATCGGTGGTGAAGATCAATCGCAAAAAAGGCTGAACCACGGGGAAGGGATATGACCAGAACAGTGATCAAAACGGACAAGGCACCGCAGGCCATCGGCACTTATTCCCAGGCCATCAAAACCGGCAACACGGTTTATCTTGCTGGCCAGATTCCGTTGGTGCCGGAGACCATGGTGCTGGTGGACGGCGACATGCGCGCGCAGATCCGGCGCGTATTCGAGAACCTGGTCGCGGTGGCCAAGGCGTCCGGCGGCAGCCTGCAGGACGTGGTGAAGCTCAACGTGTATCTCACCGACCTCGGACACTTCCCGTTGGTAAACGAGGTGATGGCGCAATACTTTCGCGAACCCTATCCGGCGCGCGCGGCCGTAGGCGTGGCCGCGCTGCCCAAGGGCGCGGCGGTTGAGATGGATGCGATTATGGTTTTAGAAAAGTAACAAGTGGCAAGTGACAAGTAGCAAGTAAAACTTCGATGTTTCCTTTCCTGTCTTGCTACTTGCAACTTGGAACTTGCTACTGAAGTTATGGACATTGCCTCGCTGCCGGTAACGGCCCTAAAAGGGGTCGGTCCGAAACTCGCGGACAAACTCAAGCGCCTCGGCCTGTATACCGTGCAGGATGTCCTGTTTCATCTTCCCCTGCGCTATCAGGATCGCACACGTCTCTTGCCCATCGGCAGCCTGCGGCCCGGCATGGAGGCGGTGGTGGAGGGCGAGATCGAACTGGCGGACGTGGTGTTTCGTGGGCGGCGCAGTCTGATCTGCCGCGTCAGTGACGGCACCGGCCACTTGCACCTGCGGTTCTTTTATTTCAGCGCCATCCAACAGCAGAACCTCGCGCGCGGCCGGCGCCTGCGACTGTTCGGCGAGGCGCGCTTCGGCCCGGCCGGGCTCGAGATGATTCATCCTGAATATGAATTCACCGATGGCGCGCAGCCGGCGAAGGTCGAGGAAAACCTGACGCCGGTGTACCCGGCGACCACGGGCGTACATCAGCTGAGCCTGCGCAAAATCGCACGCCAGGCACTGGAAAAGCATCTCGATAAAATTCACGAGTGGCTGCCATCTGTTGTGTTGCAGGAACTGAAACTGCCGACGCTCACGGAGGCGCTGGCGCTGGTGCATCAACCGCCGCCGCACACACCGGTGGAACTGCTGGCGGAGGGCAGGCATCCCGCGGTGCTGCGCCTGTCCTTCGAGGAGTTGCTGGCGCATCACCTGAGCCTGAAGCGTTTGCGCGCACGAGTGCAGACGGAAGCCGCACCACCCATTGCAGGCGATGGCGGGCTGATGCGTCAATTGCTGGCACGTCTGCCGTTTCAACTCACGCGCGCCCAGCAACGCGTGCTCGAGGAAATCCTGCAAGACCTGCGGCAGCAGCATCCGATGCAGCGCCTGGTGCAGGGCGATGTCGGTTCGGGCAAGACCATCGTCGCGGCCTGCGCGAGTCTGGGCGCCCTCGAAAGCGGCTTGCAGGTTGCGGTGATGGCGCCGACAGAATTGCTGGCCGATCAGCATCTGAAAAATTTTTCCGGTTGGCTCGAACCGCTCGGTATCTCGGTGGTCGGCCTGTCCGGCAAGCTCAATGGCCGCGCGCGCCAGGACGTGCTCGAAAAAATCGGCTCGGGCCGTGCCGCCATTGCGGTCGGCACGCAGGCGCTGTTTCAGGAGGGGGTGGAATTCGCCGATCTGGGTCTGATCGTGGTCGATGAGCAGCACCGTTTCGGCGTGCATCAGCGCCTCGCGCTGCGCGAAAAGGGCCGCGTGGGCTTACGCCGGCCGCATCAATTGATCATGACCGCCACCCCCATTCCGCGCACGCTCGCGCAAAGCCTGTATGCCGATCTCGACGTGTCGGTGATCGACGAACTGCCGCCGGGTCGCAAGCCTATCGAAACCGTGGCGCTTCCCTCAGCGCGCCGCGCGGACGTGGTCAGCCGTGTCCGCGATGCCTGCTCCGCCAGCCGGCAGGTCTATTGGGTTTGCCCGCTGATCGAGGAAACGGACAATTTCGCCGGGAGCGAAATTGGGCGCACTTCAGTGCGCCCCGCAGGGGCGCGCGCCAGGGATGGCGCGCGTCAAACGCTGGAACTGGAAACCGCGACGGACACGGCGCAGGCTTTGCGCGAGGCCTTGCCGGATCTGTCGATTGCACTGATACATGGGCGCATGAAACCGCTGGAAAAAGAAAAGATCATGGCGGCATTTAAACGTGGCGAGGTGCAACTGCTGGTGGCCACCACCGTCATCGAAGTCGGCGTGGACGTGCCGAACGCCACGCTTATGGTCATCGAAAACGCCGAGCGTCTGGGCCTGTCGCAATTGCACCAACTGCGCGGCCGCATCGGACGCGGCTCGGTGGAAAGTCACTGCGTGCTGCTGTATCAACCGCCCTTGTCGGAAATGGCGCGCGCCAGGCTGGCGGCCATGCGCGAGACCAGCGATGGCTTTGAAATCGCGCGCCGCGATCTCGAAATGCGCGGTCCCGGCGAGCTGCTCGGAACGCGCCAGGCTGGCATGCCGCAATTTCACATCGCCGATCTGTTGCGCGACCGCGCATTGTTGGAACGCGTACAAAGTGTCGCCGAGCAGGTGTTAAAGGAATACCCCGAATGCGTGGAGCCGATCGTGCGGCGCTGGCTCAGTGGCGCCGAGACCTATGGTAATGTCTGAAAACAGGGACGCTAGAAATCGCGCGCCAGCATGACTGTCAGGAAATCCTCTCCTTTGTTTGGCCCATCCCAGTTATGACGTAATGCTTTTTTACCATTTGAGTAATGGGTCTCACCGATGGATAGGTCGTATTTCCCGAATTTGCGCCCGAACACGAGACGCGCCACGAATTGCCCGTGGGTGCCCAGATGATCCGTAGTTCGGTCTACCATGCCGATACCGAGTGTGCCCGCAAAGTAATTTTTCGGCGCAAGTTTCCAGCGAAGCGTGCGCGCAACGGTAAGCGCGGTGTTGTAATTTCCTCCACTCCAGTGGGCGATGGACAGATCAAAGAGGCTTTTTTGATTGAATAATGTCGGCGCGTCTGTCTGGTAGGAGAGAAACACGGCGTTTGACCCCTGCGAATGAATGATCCCGTGCCCCACCGCGACGGCCAGCATATCGGCACCGGCAGAACACGGATATAACAGCATACCGGCGATAAACAGAACAGGTTTGAATCGGACGCTTGGGGCAGGTGGAATGCTCACTTGATTCTCTCTGAACCGAATACTGTCCTGATGGGTGACCGGAGGTAGAGGTGCGCGGCCTTTCCATAATGGGTTTACCCTGAAGATTGTGCCAGCAATACAACCGTTGTTCCCGCTGACCGGATAGTTTGTTTCTGCTACGATTCGGAACCCATAACTCATTGATAACATTACATGACTATTGTGAACCCGGTACCGCCGAGGGGCTCGGAGCCGTTGTGGCGCCCGGCGCGCCGGCTGAACCACGCTAATATCCCGGAAAAATACCTGCCGTGGTTGCTCGATCAAGCTTCACTCACGGAGCGCATTATCGATCACTGCCTCGGTAATTTTTACGTGCGGCTTCTGGATCAGCGCCGTGTTCGCCCATTGCGCAACGAGGCCGAGGCCCTCGGCATGCGGGGCGGTACCCGCGCCATCGTCCGCCAGGTAAAGCTCATGTGCGGCGAGACCCCGTGGGTATATGCACGCACCATCATACCGCCACAGACGCTGGCGAGAAAATCGCATCGTTTCACGACGCTGGGCGCGCGTTCCTTGGGCGCCATGCTATTTGCCGATCCGTCCACGAGGCGAGGCGAGGTGCAGATAACATGCCTCACGCCTTTGGATCAACTTTATCATCTGGCGACGCTCGCACTGCGCGACAAGCCCGAAATGATCTGGGGACGACGCTCGTTGTTCCGGGTTGGCGGCAAACCGTTGCTGGTGTGCGAATTCTTTCTGCCCGATATCGCCAAATTCTAAAGATGGTTCTGGCGGCACGATTCAAAGACTATGCCATGCTGATGCGGCTGCATCGGCCGATCGGTATCCTGTTGTTGCTCTGGCCGACGCTGTGGGCGCTGTGGATCGCCGGACAGGGAAGTCCCGACGTGCAGGTCGCCATTGTTTTCGTGCTGGGCGTGGTGTTGATGCGCTCCGCCGGTTGCGTCATCAACGATTACGCTGACCGGAATTTCGATCCGCACGTGGCTCGCACGCGCGAGCGGCCGATCGCTGCCGGGCGCGTAAGTCCGCGTGAAGCGCTCGTGCTGTTTGCCGTGCTGTGCCTCATGGCGTTCGCGCTGGTGCTTGTGCTCAATCGCCTGACCGTCCTGCTTTCTTTTTTCGGCGCTTTTTTGGCCGCGACCTATCCCTTTCTAAAGCGTTATACCCATCTGCCGCAGTTTTACCTCGGCGTGGCCTTCGGCTGGGGCATACCCATGGCCTTTGCCGCCCAGACTGGAGGAGTGCCACCCCTTGCCTGGATTTTATTTGGCGCCAATGTGTTCTGGGCCGTGGCCTATGACACCGCCTACGCCATGGTGGATCGTGAGGACGACCTCAAGGTCGGGGTGAAATCCACCGCCATCCTGTTCGGTCGCTACGACCGCATGATGATTTTTTTGTTTCACATGGCGGCAATCGCCCTGCTGGCCCTGGTCGGCACGCTCGCCCATCTCGGTTTGGGGTATTATGCCGGCCTGACGGTGGCGTTCGGATTGGCCATCTATCAGCAGCGCCTGATACGTCGGCGCGATCCTGACGGTTGCTTTCGCGCCTTTCTGAACAACAACTGGCTGGGCGCGGCGGTGTTCGCCGGAATTGTGTTGAGTTATTTATAAGTTTGAAACCACTGATGAACACGGATGGACACAGATAGAAACATCTCAGTCGCGAACCACATTATCCGTGTTTATCTGTGTTCATCTGTGGTTCCATTTTATTTATTCGTAAACCCATGAAACTTTACGGTTCGCTCACGTCACCATACGTACGCAAGGCCCGCATCCTCATCCAGGAAAAGAAAGTGCCGTGCGAATTCGTTGTGGCCGATGCCTGGGCCGCGGACAGCCCGATACCCGCGCTCAACCCACTTGGCAAGGTGCCGGTGCTGGCGCTCGACAACGGCAAGGTGTTGTTCGATTCCCCGGTGATCGTCGAATACCTCGATGCGCTCAAAACCCCCGCCTTGCTCCCGACATCGGGCGAGGCGCGTTGGGAAATGCTGCGCTGGCAGGCCCTGGCCGACGGGATGCTGGACGCCGTCGTGATCCGCTTGCTCGAATCGCGTCGCCCCGCCGCGCAACAGTCAGCGGACAATATCCGGCGCCAGGAAGAAAAAATTGCACGCTCCATTGAATACGCGGCACAGCATCTTTCCATAGGTGCCTGGCTCATGTCAGACCGTTTCACGCTGGCGGACCTGGTGATGGCCGTCGCGCTGGAATATACCGACTTCCGTTATCCGCACGACTGGCGCGGACGACATGCGCGACTGGGCCAGTGGCTGGCCGGCATCGGCACACGCCCCGCCTTCGTTGAGACCCGTCCCCCGGGATAGGGAAGAAAAAGAACCATCAACCAGGAATTCCACGCATGACCATCGGCCTGCTGCTTGTTGCCCTGCTTATCATCCTGATTGGCGCGGAAACCTTTACCAACGCTCTGGAGCATCTCGGCGCGCGCCTGAAAATATCCGAGGGTGTGACCGGTTCCATATTCGCGGCGGTCGGCACCGCTCTGCCCGAGACCATGGTGCCGGTGGTGGCGATCCTCTCGACCGCGGGCACGCAGCAGGTGCGCGAGGAAGTGGGCGTGGGCGCCATCCTCGGTGCGCCGCTCATGCTCTCGACGCTGACGCTTTTTCTGATGGCGTTGTTTGCTATTCACAAGCGTGGCTGGTCGGATGAGCTGCATCCCGAACGTACCGGTATCAGGCGCGATCTATCGTGGTTCCTGTTGGCATACGGCATGGGCACTGTCGCCATCTTCATTCCCCATACATCGATGTGGGTGCGCGCGATGATCGCGATTTCACTGGTGCTGGTGTATTTCATTTACCTCATGCTCACGATCCGCGCCTCGGCCAAGCTTGTCGCCGACGGCCATGGCACCTCCGCCAGCGAGCCGCTGTTTCTGGTGCGGTTGTTCGGCCGTATAGGGATGCCGGAAAACATGTACACGATAGTGCTGCAACTAGCCATCGGGTTGACGCTGATTATCTTCGGCGCGCACGGCTTCGTGCAGGGGGTTGAGGAACTGTCCGTCTGGATGGGGCTCTCAGCGCTGGTGCTGTCGCTGCTGATCGTGCCGGTCGCGACCGAACTCCCGGAAAAAGTGAATAGCATCCTCTGGATTCGCAAGCGCAAGGACACGCTCGCTTTTGGCAACATCACCGGCGCCATGGTATTTCAGGGCTCGCTGCTGCCGGCGCTCGGTATTTTGCTGACGCCATGGGAACCGCGGCCGGAGGTGTTGGCGGGCGTGATTCTGACGCTGGTGGCGAGCACTTATCTGCTGTTCATGATGCGCCGTGGCCACCTGCGGCCAGTGCATCTCTTTTTCAACGGCTTCTGTTACCTATCGTTCCTGGCCTTCGTACTTTTATAAGCTCGCGTGCCGTGGCGCGGGCAATAGCCTAGAATAGGCTGCGCATGCAGGTTCAGGATCGAAAAGTGGCTACCAAGGCGGAAAAAGACACAACCCCGGCGCGTTACGCGGTGATGGGCAACCCCGTTGCCCACAGCAAATCGCCCGCGATTCACAAGCAGTTCGCCCATCAGTTTGGCCACAACATCGAATACACCGCGCTGTGGGTCGATACCGACGGGTTTGCGGAAGCGGTGGAGCAGTTCCGCACCGAGGGCGGCAAGGGATTCAATGTCACCGTACCCTTCAAGATCGAGGCCTTCAAGCTGGCCGACAATCTGAGCGACCGCGCGAAACTGGCGGGAGCGGTCAATACCATCCGGTTCGAGCCGGATGGGAAAATCTTCGGCGACAACACCGACGGCACCGGCCTGGTGCACGACCTTACCAAGAATCTGAACGTTTACCTGCGAAGCAAAAAAATTCTGGTGCTGGGCGCGGGTGGCGCCGTGCGTGGCGTGCTCGGGCCGCTGCTCAAGCAGAATCCTGCGCTACTTGTTATCGCTAATCGCACGGTTGCCAAGGCGAAGGAGTTGGCTCAGGCCTTCGCGACGTTCGGCAAGGTCGAGTCCATCGGCTATGGCGATCTCGTCGGCAAGCGTTTCGATATTGTGATCAATGGCACAAGTGCGAGTCTCCAAGGTGAAATGCCGCCGTTGCCGGTAAATCTCTTTGCTAACAACGCCGTGGCCTACGACATGATGTACGACGACAAGCCGACGCCGTTTCTCGAGTGGGCCATGCTGCACGGCGCGGAAACCGCTGTCGATGGTCTCGGCATGCTGGTGGAACAGGCGGCGGAGTCGTACCTGCTTTGGCGCGGCGCGCGACCCGATACCCGGCCCGTGATACAGCAGCTGCGCAAGGGAAGCTGAAATCATCAAGGCGGGTTTAATGCCGCCAAGGCTTTCATTTCGCGCGCAACGGTTTTGCGTAGTACGTGGTAAATAGCTCCCTGAGTGACACCCAGCCGTTGTGCGATCTGGGCATTCGTCAGCCCCTGTTCTTTCAATTTCCGTACCTTCAGCGGGTCAAGCTTGTGGTATGACTTGGCCAAGAATTCCCCCCATTACACGCAAGGCAATCTCTTGCCCGATTCCACGAATGCGGCTTATTACGAGGCGCGCCCGGTATCGCGTGTTTTTTCGTGCATGTTCGCAGCGTTAGTACGTGCTCGGCGCTTGCTTGTCTGGTAACGATCCGGGAAAAGTTTTTCCAGGGGGATGCCGATAATTTCGGAGACGCGCCGTTCCACGCGGGCGCTGATGTATTTGCGCGTCAGCACCTGCTGTATCGACTGCGGTCCGAACAACCCCAATTCCTCGGCGACGCGCGTGAGGGTGTAGCCCTTGCGGGCCAGCGCAAACTTCAAGTCCAGGTAATCCATTCTTGTTATTCCGTGTGTTAGGATTCAGCTGAAGATCATCAGCTTTACCTTTCCATTTTCCTTTGATCTAGAGTATGGGTAATAAAATTCAACCTGTCAAATCAGATAGTGTAATATATTCATCCTCCGCCAGGCTGAAGGTGGAGCGCACGCGGCTTGGCCTGAGCCAGGTGGCGCTGGGCAAGGCGCTGGGGGTGACCAAATGGACGGTGATCAATTACGAAAGGACGGGAGGACGCGGGACGCCCATCCCGGCCGATCTGCTTTCCGCCTGTTCCAAGCTCGGCATGGATGTGCAGTACATCATTACCGGTGTTTCCTCGAGTAATCTGAACCGGGTGGCGGAGGAGGCGGGCAGTTACCGGACGGAGCTGAAGCGGCCCACGGTGTTGTCGAAGGAAGAACAACAGCTTCTGGAAAAATACCGCCGTCTGAAGCCGTCCCAGCGTGCGCAGGCCCGTTCGATTGTGGAGGCCCTGGTATCAGCGGAGGGTAAAACGGCGAAAAAACCAGCGTCACGGCCGCGGCACGGGAAACGCTGAAACTAAGCACATGTGGGTGAGAAAGATAGCTGCAATGCACCTGTCGTCGTAAACCGTGGTCGGCCCGAGCCACCGGGAGGAGATCAAGCTGGTCGAAAATCGATCCTGAACGAAATTAAACGAAGCAGTTACTTTGTGTTTACCTGTTTGAGCCGAGCAGCCAAATTTGGCGGCGACAAAAATACGAACGCACGTCCGGTCCGCTGTTTTTCCAATAACTCCACCCGCGCCAGCTTCAGCAAATCTGTGCGTGGCGTTTGGTAATTAGGAGACGAGACTGCAAAGGAGGAAGAGGGGGAGCAGTAAACTACCAATTTAGTATAAATTGGTAGCAGATTGGTAGTTGCTGACTTTGCTTGTTATGGTCGAAAAAGCCCAGGCCTTCTCCTTGCGCGTCAGTTCCGGCATCCACTTCGCCAGCCGGCGCTCCGCAGAAAACTGTGCTTGCACTTGCACTACATATCCAGCAGCATTTCCAGCGCCTTGGTAACCGCTTTGCGGTCTTTACTTGCGAGCATGCCGCCCTTGGCGATGATGAAACGATGGTCCAGCGTGAAGAGCTTCATGCGTACCACGGAGGGCGCGGGCAAACCGGATTGAGATAAATCGGCAATCGGTACATCGAGAGGCCACGGTGCATTTTTTGCACTGGTGATCATAGCCAGAACGCTGTGTCCGGCCATCTTGCCAAAGGCTCGATGGCTGGAGAGGACCAGAGCAGGCCGGCGCTTTACCTGGGCCCTGTTGGTGAATGGGAACGGGACGATAACCACTTCGAAGCGGTCATAGTTCCCGGTAGGCCTCTTCGTCCTCGGCCGAGAGCCATTCGCTGAGCGTGCCCTCAACCGCCTTGGCGCATTCTCTGTCGAGCGCGCTCGCGCGGCGGACCACAACGGTATTTCCCTCGATCTCGAACGCCACCGCGTCCCCTTTTTTGAGGCCCAGCACCCGGCGCACCGCCGCCGGGATGGTGACCTGAAATTTACTGGTGATCTTGGATACCTGCAGCATGTCACACCCTAATACGGTATTACGTAATACTGTCAGAAAACGTGACTTCGGCAAGTTCTCCAGAAATCAGTGAAGGGAAAACGATGGGTGGGTCAGAGGAATTACTTTAAATAATCGTTTTTCAACTTCACATAATGCATTGCCGAGTAATCAAACCAGGACTTTTCCTCTTCAGTCAGCTCACGCACCCGTTTTGCCGGCCGGCCCATCCATAAATAACCGCCTTCCAGCTCCTTACCCTCCGTGACAAGGCTACCGGCACCAAGGAAGGCGCCGGCGCGCAGGATCGCACCGTCGAGAATGGCGGAACCCATGCCGATGAGACAGCGCGACTCGACAGTGGAGCCGTGAATGATGCACTGATGTCCGATGGTGACATCGTCGCCCACCACCACGGCCCAACCGCCCGGCACGCCCTCGTAATCGTGTGTGCCGTGAAGAATGCTGCCGTCCTGAATGTTGGTGCGTGCGCCGATGCGGATGACATTCACGTCGCCACGCACCGAGCACATAGGCCAGACGGAAGTGTCCTCACCGATGACGACATCGCCGATGATGGTCGCGGCATCGTCGATGTAAGCCCGGGGCCCGATGGTGGGGAGAATATTTTTGTAGGGGCGAATGGCCATGGCCGCGATTATAAGAAGAATAAGGCTGCCTATGCCATCCACGACAATGGGGGTTCATCCAGCGCCGCCGCCTGTTGTTTGAGCGCGAGCACCTGTTCCTCCCAATATCTCTGTGTGTTAAACCAGGGGAAGTTGCGCGGAAAAGCAGGGTCATCCCAGCGCTCGGCGAGCCAGGCCATGTAGCGCAGCATGCGCAGTGTGCGCAGCGGTTCGATCAGGCGCAGTTCGGCAGAATTGAATTCCATGAATTCGGTGTAGCCGGACAGCACGTCGGCCAGCTGGGGTTCCATTTCCTCGCGGCTGCCCGAGAGCAGCATCCACAAATCCTGAACGGCCGGGCCCGTGAGGCAGTCGTCGAAATCCACCAGATGCGGGCCGGTGCCGGTCCAGAGAATATTGCCGAGGTGACAGTCGCCATGCAGGCGTATCCAGGCGGCATCATCGGCGGCGCGGAAGGCGGCCTCGATCGGCGGAAACAGATATTCCGTGATGGTGAAGAACGACGCGCGCAGTTCCTCCGGCACGATGTCATGTTCCTTTAGATAACGCACCGAGCGATGTCCGAATTCCTCGATGCCCAGGCGCGCGCGGTGGCGGAACGGTTCTGCCGCGCCCAGCCGATGCAGTCGGCCGAGATAACGGCCGAGCAGGGCACGGTCCTCGCGTGAGTTCAGTTCGGGCGCACGTCCCGGTTGCCACGGAAACACCGCGAAGCGAAAGCCGCCGTGGTGACTGAGCGTGCTGCCATTCTGGTGCGCCAGCGGTGCCACGGCAGGAATTTCGTGTTCGGCCAGCTGCTGCGCGAAGGCGTGCTCTTCGAGGATGGCCGCCTCTTCCCAGCGGGCCGGGCGGTAGAATTTGGCCACATAGGGCTGGCCATCCTCGGTATCCACGCGGTAGACGCGGTTTTCGTAGCTGTTGAGCGCCAGCAGGCCGCCGGTACAGCGCGTGCCGTACATCTCCACGGCCTCGAGAATGATCTCGGGCGTGAGGCTGTCATACGGGTGTGGGGCTTCGGCGGTCACGGCTGCACGTTATAATAGTTTCAACATGGAAAACACCTTTCTCGTCAACAACCCGCTGCTCGATCTCACGCAACCGCCGCGTTTCGGCGCCATTCTTCCGGAGCATGCCGGTCCGGCGCTGGATCATGTGTTGGCTGAAAATCGTGCTGCCCTGGAACGTGTACTTAAGGCCGACGGCCCCCATACCTGGGACAACTTCGCCCAACCGATCGAGGACATGCGCGAACGTCTGGTGCGCCTGTGGTCGCCGGTGTCGCACCTGCATGCCGTCATGGACAGTGAAGCGTTGCGCGCTGCTTACAATGCCGGCCTGCCGAAGCTCACCGACTATTTCACGGATCTGGCGCAGGACGAACGTCTTTACACCGGTTATAAATCCATTGCCGCGAGCCCGGAGTTTTCGCGCCTGACCCAGGCGCAGAAGAAAATCATCGAGAACACGCTGCGGGATTTCCGCCTCGCCGGCGCGGAACTGCTGCCGATGGAAAAGGCGCGTTTCAAAGTAGTGCAACAGGAAATCGCAGCCTTGCACAGCAAGTTCTCGGAGAACGTGCTCGATGCCACCCAGGCGTGGGATTTGCGTATCACCGACGCAAAGGACCTGACCGGTTTGCCCGAGTCCGCGCGCGCCATGGCGCAACAGGACGCGCTGGAAAAAAAACTGACAGGCTGGCGCTTTACCCTCGAAGCTCCGTCGTATATCGCTTTCATGACCTACGCCGACGATCGTGAACGGCGTCGGCAGATGTACGAGGCCTTTGTTACGCGCGCGAGCGATCAGGGTCCGACGGCCGGCCGATGGGACAACAGCGAACTGATCCTGCGCCTGTTGCGGCGGCGGCGCGAGGCGGCGCAACTGCTCGGGTTCAACAATTTCGCCGAATACGCACTCCAGACGCGCATGGCCAAAAAGGTTCCGGAGGTGCTGGACTTTCTGAATGATCTTGCGCAACGCGCGAAGTCCGCGGCGCAAAAGGATTTCGATGAACTCAGACATTTCGCCCGTGACGCGCATGGTGTCGAACGTCTCGAGGCCTGGGACATTGCGTATTACTCCGAGAAACTGCAGCAGGCCAAATACCAATTGTCACAGGAGGACCTGCGCCCCTATTTTCCAGAGACCCGGGTTGTCCCCGGCATGTTCGAGGTGGTCGAGCGATTGTATGGCCTGAAAGTTACCGAAGTAAAAGGTGTCGAAGTGTGGCATCCGGACGTGCGCTTCTACGAAATCCGCGACGGAGCGGGCGAGGTGCGTGGCCGGTTTTACATGGACCTGTATGCGCGCGCCAGCAAGCGCGGCGGCGCCTGGATGGATGAGTGCATCAACCGCAAGCGCACCGCGAACGGCATACAGGTGCCGGTGGCGTATCTCGTGTGCAATTTCACGCCGCCCGTGGGAGGGCGGCCGGCGCTGTTCACCCATGATGAAGTCATTACCCTGTTTCACGAATTCGGTCACGGCCTGCACCACATGTTGACCAGAGTGGACTACGTGGGTGTCGCGGGCATCAACGGCGTGGCCTGGGATGCGGTCGAGCTGCCGAGCCAGTTCATGGAAAACTGGTGCTGGGAACGCGAGGCGCTCGATCTTGTCGCCGCGCATCACCAGAGCGGCGAAAAGATTCCAGATGACCTTTACACCAAGATGATCGCGGCCAAAAACTTCCTGTCCGGCATGCAGTTCGTGCGCCAGTTGGAGTTCTCGATGTTCGACATGCGCTTGCACAGCACTTTCAGTCCGGACGGCTCCAAGAGCGTGCAACAGGTGCTGGACGAAGTGCGAGCCGAGGTGGCGGTGATAATCCCACCGGCGTTTAGCCGCTTCCAGAACGGTTTTTCGCACATCTTCGCCGGCGGCTATGCGGCCGGCTACTATAGTTACAAGTGGGCCGAGGTGCTGTCGGCGGATGCCTTCAGCAAATTCGAGGAGAACGGCGTGTTCGATCGTGCCACCGGCCTGCAGTTTTTGCAGAATATTCTGGAGCAGGGCGGTTCACGCGAACCGATGGAGCTGTTCGTGCAATTTCGCGGCCGCGCTCCCAAGATTGATGCGTTGTTGCGGCATTCCGGACTGGCCGCTTAAGGGAAGAAACCATGACTGGAAGTCTGCGTATCATTACGGCTCTGGTGTTGCTGGGAATTTTTTCCGCCGCCCAGGCTGAAACAGTTTACATTGCCGAGCGGATCCGCATCGGCTTGCGCGCCGAGATGGATGAGGCCAGCCCGGTGGTAAAAACCGTCGAGACTGGAACGCTGCTGGAGGTGGTTGAGCGCGTGGACAAGTTTGCCCGCGTGCGTGACCCTCAGGGCACGGAAGGCTGGATCGAGGCGCGTTATCTCACCCCCGACCCGCCGGCGCGTCTGCAACTTACCAAGCTCCAGGAAGACCTGGCCAAAAGCCGCACGCAGGCGACCGAGGCGCAGACACAACTGAAGAAGGCTCAGGCGACTATCGGAGAACAGGCAGACAGAATAAAGGAGCTGGAGAAAAATCTTTCTGAAAAACCGGCGTCGGCGCCAGTTCCTGCCGCCGCGGCCACGACCAAAAAACCGCCCGTCAACCAGACTACGACGGATGCCGGTTTTCTCTTTAGTTATCTGTGGCTTGGAATTTCCTTTGCTATGCTAGGTATTGGATTCGCGGCCGGCATAAGATGGCTGCGCGAATCTATTCGCAAACGATCGGGTGGCATGTATCTGAGGGTTTGACGCATGAAACGCATTTACTCCTTTCTTTTCATGGTGCTTCTTGTCGCCGGTTTTTCCGCAGCGCAGGCAGGGACATTATATAAGTGGGTGGACAGCCAGGGACGGGTGTCGTATCACGACCAACCGCCACCCGAAGGTTCCGGCTACCGCGTCGAGGAAAAAAATCTTGGTTCCGGCAAGAAGTCGGAGTCGGATGACAATCTCGAAAAGATCGTCGAAAAATACCCGGTCATTCTTTATTCCGTTCCCGTGTGCGGTTCCTGCGATCTCGCACGCATCTATCTGCAGAAGCGCAAAGTACCGTATTCCGAGCAGAATCTTGAGAACAATGGAGAACTGCAACAGACACTGAAAGCAAAGATCGGTTCGCTATCGGCGCCGATCGTCATGATCGGCGAGAAGGTCATGAAAGGTTACGTGGAATCCATTCTTGAGGGTGAACTGGATGCTGTCGGCTATCCGAAGAGCGAGTCTGCCAAACCCGCCGGGGAGGAAAGCAAAGAGCAGGACGATACTTCGACTCAGGGTGATTCCGGTTACCGGCCTGCCCGCAGTCGTTATTGAGCCAGTCTGAAACCGGGGCTGGAGCGCCCATTCATGAAAATCGCGACATGGAATGTCAATTCCATACGCGTGCGCCTGCCCCAGGTGCTGGAATGGCTGAAAAAAGAAAACCCCGATGTGCTGTGCCTGCAGGAAACTAAAATCACAGATGTGGATTTTCCTGTCGTAGCGTTCCGCGACGCCGGTTACCAGACTGTCTACACGGGTCAGAAGACCTACAACGGCGTTGCTACCCTGAGCCGTGCGCCTGCGAATGATGTCATTGCCTCATTGCCCGGCGCCGAAGGCGACCAAAAGCGTTTACTCGCCGCAACCGTGGGCGATGTGCGCGTGGTTAACGTCTACATTCCCAACGGCGAGGAGGTCGGATCAGAAAAGTATTCCTATAAATTGTCCTGGCTGAAGGCGCTCGAGAAATTTCTCGCGAAAGAATTGAAGGCCCATCCGCGCCTTGTGATATTGGGTGATTTCAACATCGCGCCGGATGAGCGCGATGTGCACGACCCCAAGCGTTGGGAAGGCCATGTACTTTTCAGCGACAAGGAGCGTGCGGCGTTTCAGCGTTTGGCAAAACTGGGACTGACGGACGTGTTCCGCGAGTTCGAGCAGCAGGAAAAAAGTTTCAGTTGGTGGGATTACCGCGCCGGGGCGTTTCACCGCAATCATGGATTGCGCATCGATCATATCCTGTGCAGCCCTGCGCTCACGGCGGAATGCCGCGCTTGCCGCATAGATATCGAACCGCGCAAACATGAGCGTCCGTCAGACCATGCCCCGGTGATTGCGGAGTTCGATCTTCAGTGATCAGGCTGGCTTATGCAGGATGATGAATACACCTCGAGTTTTCGCGCGACCTAGAATCCCCACGAGTCCTTAAGCAGGATAATCAAGTCACGAAATTCGGTGTCATTGGCGGGAAGCAGATCTTTCTCTTTGCTGTAGCGATTGAAAAACTGGGGCAGCTGTTTACGCGCCTCCGTTGAAAGCAGGGAGTCGATAATCTTGTTCTGTTCTTCCGTGGAGAAACGCATCCCCGCGGAAAACGCCTGATTTGGCACGCCGGGACTCCGGGAAATCACCCTGACAGCGTTTTTGTCCTTGTCCAGCTTGTCGAGCAATTTGTCACGCATCACCGCCCCGACACATTTACCGCTGACAACGCCCTGGTAGGCCAGTTCGAAGCTTCGTACTTCCGTGACCAGCGGCTGGCGCGAGGGATTGTTGATACGTTAACCAGGGGAAGGCTTATTCCGCAGGACAGGGCAATCGATTAGCCGTGCAAGCCAGGTGTTCCTTGTTGGAACGGGTGCAGACAGGCCAAATGCCTGAATTCAGCCTGTTTCCTTGCTTTCGGCTCACCGGCTTGACATCGTGGCCTAAATGTAAATAATAACGATTCTCATTTACTAATTGAAGGGGACTCCGATGACGGGCAACCTGCCACACGATCAAGGGCGTGCACCGCCGCACAGTTTTCTCGCCGGGCCGACCGTAGCATCGTTGTTCCGTGCCGTGCGCCGTGCCATACCGGTCTTGGAAACGCCACGGCCGCGCTTTTTTGCCGTACCGCAAAGCGTGAATCTTCCGACCGATGTAAAGATTTGACCTCAACCGGAAAAATCGGAGGTATCGGTCATGACGCGCGGAATACTGTCAGTATTGGTAATGATGGGAATTTCAGGAGTAACGGCAGCGGAGTCGGTGTCCGACTGGCGCAAAAGCGCCGACACACCGCAAAAGCTGGAGCGCCTGATCGAGGCACTGCCCAACGCCGCCAATATCATGATTGAGGTGGGTGCGCGTTATCAGAATCTCTACTGGGCCGCGAAACAGGGCAAATGGGAATTTACTGCTTATCAGGCGGAAGAGCTCAAGGAGTTGATTGAAAAACTGCAGGTCGTCAGCCCCAAACGCGCTGCCACTGCAGACGGCTTCCTGGGTGCGGTATTTCCCATGCTGCCGGAGACAATCAAGATGCGCGACTGGAAAAAATTCGAACTAGCGTTCGAGCAGATGCGTCATGAGTGCATGATCTGTCACGGCAAAAATGAAATGGGGTTTGTGCAACTGCCGGTACCCAGGCGTGCGACCAGCCCCGTATTGAACATGGAGTAACCGGTTTTTAATTCATTTTCTTAATCCAGGAGAAAGTCATGCGTACCCTGAAGTCAGTATTGCTGTCCGGCGTAATGTTGTTAAGTACTACTGTTACATTTGCCGCGGAGGAATTGGTGGTCTATTCCGCGCGCAACGAGCAGTTGATCAAGCCGCTGTTCGACGCCTATACCGCCGAGACCGGAACTGCGATCAAGTTCATTACGGACAAGGAAGGCCCCTTGCTGGAGCGGCTCAAAGCCGAGGGCAAGAATACACCGGCGGACATGCTGATCACGGTGGACGCGGGCAACCTGTGGCTGGCGGCCAAGGAAGGGGTACTCGCCAAGGTTAATTCAAAAACGCTTAAAGCCAATATTCCGGCGTATCTGCGTGACCCGGACAATCGCTGGTTCGGACTGTCGGTACGCGCCCGCACCATCGTGTACAGCACAGCGCGCGTGAAGCCCGCAGATCTGTCTACCTACGAGGCGTTGGGCGACGCGAGTTGGAAAGGGCGGCTGTGTCTGCGCACATCGAAGAAAGTCTATAACCAGTCGCTGGTGGCGATGATGATCGCGCGCCACGGCGAAGCGAAGACGGAGGAGATCGTTAAGTCCTGGGTCGCCAATCTGGCGACGGATGTGTTCCCGGACGATACCAAACTTATGGAAGCGATTGCCGCTGGTCAATGCGACGTTGGCATCGTCAACACCTATTACTACGGCCGATTGATGATGAAACAACCGGAATCCCTGCTGGCGCTGTTCTGGCCCAATCAGCAGGACCGCGGCGTGCACGTCAATGTCTCGGGCGCGGGGGTGACGGCGCATTCCAAGCACCGTGCGGCGGCCGTGAAATTCCTCGAGTGGTTGTCCTCGAAGAAGGCGCAGAACCTGTTTGCGGACGAGAACATGGAATATCCGGCCAACCCGAAGTTCAAGCCGCACGCGGGCGTCGCGGCCTGGGGTACGTTCAAGCCGGACACCATCAATGTCTCGAAGGCCGGCAGCCTGCAAGCCAAGGCCGTCATGCTGATGGACCGGGCGGGATACAAATAAAGGCAGAGGTTGGGGTAACGGATATGTATGTGTGCTTGTGCAAGGCTGTCACCGATTGCCAGATACGCAAAGCGGCGTGCGAAGGGATCTGCACCATGCGCGAGCTTCGCTCGCAACTGGGGGTTGCGTCCCAGTGCGGGCGTTGCGCACAGCATGCCCAGCACGTGCTCAAGGAAACGCTGAACGCCGCGCCCTGCGAGGAAAATGACAAGGCCGCTTGAAGCCGGAGACGCTCCTGCTGAAGCGCAGACAAATACACATGATGCGGAGGGTATATGAAAGGCGACGCGAAGGTTATCGATCATCTCAATCAACTTCTGGCTGGTGAACTCACCGCCATTGATCAGTATTTCTGTCACTCACGCATGTATCAAAACTGGGGGCTCAACAAACTCTATGAGCGCATCGAACATGAGCGTTCCGACGAGGTCGGTCACGCCGAGGCGCTGATCAAGCGCATCCTGTTTCTGAAGGGCGCGCCGAATCTTGCAGCGCGCGAGCCACTCAGGATCGGCAAGGACGTCCCAGGCATGCTGAAGAACGATCTCGATCTCGAGCTTAGCGTGGTCGGCGCGCTCAAGGGGGCGATTGCATATTGCGAGACGGCGCGCGATTTCCAAACGCGCGAGATACTGGAGCAGATGCTCGAAGACACCGAAGCGGATCACGCGCACTGGCTCGAGCAACAGCTGTGGCTGATCGATAAGACCGGGTTGCAGAATTATTTGCAGTCGCAGATGTGAGGCCGCGCCATGAAGGGTGACGTGAAGATCGTCGAACAATTGAATCGGGCGCTGGTGCATGCGCTCACGGCCATTAACCAGTTTTTCCTGCATGCCCGCATGTACAAGAACTGGGGCTTGGGCAAGCTCAACGAGCGCGTATACAAAGAGTCCATTGGCGAGATGAAGCGCGCGGACAAGCTTATCGAGCGCGTTTTATTTCTCGAGGGACTGCCGAATATGCAGGACCTCGGGAAACTGCTGATCGGTGAGCATGCGGGCGAGATGCTTCGGCTCGATTTGCAGCTCGAAACGGACGCGCGTGTCCAGCTTCAGGACGCCATCGCCCATTGCGAACGTGCCGGCGACTATGTCTCGCGCGATCTGTTCGAGGACATCCTCGAGGAACGGGAAGAACACATCGACTGGCTCGAGACCCAGCTAGGTCTGATCGAGAAGACAGGTCTTCAGAATTATTTGCAATCGCAGATGTAGGAATGAAATATGTCCACGCGCAATCACTATGACGCAACCGGGAAGCAGCTGCGTGCCAGGAAGGCCGAACCGGACCGCGCGGTGGCGCTCCCGTCGGATGGTGGTCGCGCGCCGCGCGTGCGCAGCAACGAGCTGCTGAACAACGGTGAACAGCTGATCATCGAGCATGCCGGGCGCGAATACTGCTTGCGGGTCACGAGCAACGGCAAACTTATTTTGACCGCCTGAAGCACCAGGCAACAAGGGAGGAGATGATTCCGACTAAATAGTTCTGATTCCCAGAAATCCCGCCAGCCAGCAAGCGCGAGCCGCTTGGGTAGCCAGCCAACTCAATCCACATCATCAACGAGAGGTTAGCTACCATGAGTCATTGCAATCAAAAAAAATCGGCAACAACATCGGCGCATGCCGAGGCGACAAAATTCAGACTAAGCACATTAGCCGCCGCAACCATCGCGGTTTTGATCAGTGCGCCCGCGATGGCCGCGCCCAGCCTGGAGCAGCAGGTCGAACAGATGGGCAAAGAGGTCGATGAGCTGAAACAGGAAGTCGCGAAACAGAAGTCAGCGCACGGAGGTAGCGGCGCGACCAGCATCGGCGGCTACGGCGAGCTGCACTACAACAATCTGGACAGCAAGGACGAGATCGACTTCCATCGTTTCGTGCTGTTTTTCGGCCACCGCTTCAACGAGCAAATACGTTTTTTCTCCGAGCTCGAACTGGAGCACTCGCTCGTCAAGGACACGAGCAACGCTTCCGGCCCGGGCGAGGTGGAACTCGAACAGGCTTATCTCGACTTCGATCTCAACGACGCGCACACCGCGCGTGCCGGTCTGTTCCTGATCCCGGTCGGCATCCTCAACGAAACCCACGAACCACCGACCTTCTACGGCGTGGAACGTAACCCGGTGGAGACCAATATCGTCCCCACGACCTGGTGGGAAGGCGGCCTCGGACTCAACGGACGCTTCGGCACCGGCTTCGGCTATGACCTTGCGCTGACCTCCGGACTCAAGGTCCCGACCAGCGGATCGAGCGCCTACAAGGTCCGCGACGGACGTCAGAAGGTGGCCAAGGCCGACGCCAATAACGCCGCGGTGACGGCGCGGATCAAGTGGACGGGCGCCCCGGGTGTCGAGCTTGCTACCACCGTGCAGCGCCAGGATGCCATCGCCCAGGGTACGGTCGCCGACAGTGTGTCGGGCGCGGCGACGCTGTGGGAGGCCCATGCCGTGTTCGCGCGCGGGCCCTTCGGGCTGCGGGCGCTGTATGCGCAGTGGGACCTGGACGGCACCGGCCCCCAGGCGCTCGGGCGCGATGAGCAGACCGGCTGGTACGTCGAGCCCTCGTTCAAGTTGACCCCGAAGTTCGGCGTCTTCGCGCGCTTCAACGAATGGGACAACGAGGCCGGCAACGCCACCGACAGCGAGAAGAGGCAGACCGACGTCGGCTTCAACTACTGGCCGCACGAGCAGGTGGTGCTGAAGTTCGATATCCAGCGCCAGTCCGGCGCGGCCAACGATGACGGGTTCAACCTCGGCCTCGGATACATGTTCTAAGCATCCAACTTTTCCGGGAGGAATCACGATGATGACATCAATTCGCAAAATCACCATGGGGGTGGCATTGGGTCTGGCCGCGTTGAGCGGCCATGCCTGGGCGGTGGAGTATCCGATCGGTACGCCGCAGCAGCGCCACGGCATGGAAATCGCCGCCGTGTATCTACAACCGATCGAGATGGAGCCCGAGGGCATGATGCGCAAGGCCGCGGAGTCTGACGTGCACATGGAGGCCGACATCCGGGCGCTGGCGCAGAACCCGAACGGTTTCGCCGAGGGCGAGTGGGTCCCGAACCTGCTGGTGAAATTCGAGATCGCCAAGGCCGGGTCCGACTGGAAAATCGCGGGCGATTTCATGCCCATGGTGGCGAATGACGGTCCGCACTACGGCGACAACATCAAGCTCGCCGGCCCCGGCAAGTACCACGTGAAGTACACGATTTATCCGCCGAACGCCCCGGAGAACGCCGCCGGCAAGCACTTCGGGCGTCACACCGACCGGCTGACGGGCGTGCGTCCGTGGTTCAAGACCTTCACGGTCGAGTACGACTTCACCTTCGCCGGCATCGGCAAGAAGGGAGGGTACTGATGAAAACGCGGGTATTACAACGTGGCGTCCTCGCCGCCGCCATCGGTTTCGCGCTCGTCGGCGCATCTCCGGTGTTCGCGGTCGAGCCGTCGAACGCGGAGATGCTCAAGCGCATCGAGCGGCTCGAAAAGAAGAACGAGGAACTCGAGAAGGCGTTGGAGAGCGAACGCGTGAGCGAACGGGAGCCGGAGCTCGTCACGCGTCTGAAGGATATCGAGTTCCGCACCCTCTCGATGCAGAAGCAGGCGCGCACGATCGAAGCGCTCGAAGGCGTGACGGCGGGCATCTCCTTCACCACGGTCGCACAGCATGCCGGCGGCAGTGCCACCACCAATGGCAGCAGCGAGACCCAGTGGAACTATCGCGCCGACGTCTCGGTGAATCTGCCAGGCGGCGAGATCGGCAATGCCGAAGGCAATTTGTTCGCCCACTTCCGCATGGGCCAGGGCGATGGCCTGACGCGCACCCTGTCGACTTTCGGCGGCGCGAACGCCACGGGCTTCCGCGTTCAGGGCCAGCGGCCTGATGACGACGCTACGGTGCTGCTCGCGCAGGCGTGGTATCAGCTCGATGTGCCGCTGCCGCTCGGAGGTTTCAAACCGCGGTCGCGTGAGCAGCTCAGCTTCAACTTCGGAAAGATGGACCCGTTTCTGTTCTTCGACCAGAACAGCATCGCCGACGACGAGACCACGCGTTTTCTCAACACCGCCTTCGTGCACAATCCGCTGCTCGACGCCGGCGGCGACGTCGGCGTGGACGCCTTTGGTTTCACGCCGGGGCTGCGGCTCGCCTACCGCAACGAGACGAAAAAGCCGCTCACCTGGGACGCCTCGCTCGGCGTCTTCGGCGCGGGCAGCGGCGCCACGTTCACCAACAGCCTTGAGAAGCCCTTCGTGATCGCGCAGCTCGAGACGGCGCAGAAGTTCTTCGGCGGTCTCGACGGCAATTACCGTTTGTATTTCTGGCGCAACGGACAGGCCACTCCCTACGCCAACGAGGCCGCTACCACGACCGAGGCCCACGCCGGCTGGGGACTGAGCGTGGATCAGCGCATCGGCGACGCCACGACCCTGTTCGGACGATTCGGGCACCAAACCAAGGGCAAGGTGCGTTTCGACCAAGCAGTTACCGTCGGTGCGGAATTCGGCGGGTCCTACTGGAACCGCGGCGCCGATGCCTTGGGCGTGGCCGTCGGGCAATTGCGCACGAGCGCGGATTTCCGGCGCGACGCGCCGACGCTCGATGCCGACGCCGATGGCAATGCCGACTTCGGCTACGCGGCGAGCGGCGCCGAGCGCCTCATCGAGCTGTATTACCGCTGGCGCATTCACGCGCAGTTCGAGATTTCGCCGGACGTGCAGCACGTCCGGCGTCCCGCCGGTAACGCCGCCAAGGACATGAACCTGATCGGCCTGCGCGCCCAAGTTACATTCTGACCATGACCCAGGGAGGTGACCCATGAGCGCTGACAACGATGTTGCAGACAGGCAAATCCTGGCCCGCTGCGCCGTGTGCCAGGTCGAACGGTGTGTCGAATGCGACACCGTGCATCTGCATATCGGCCACACGAGCCTGCGCTTGACGATGGCTGCGTTTCTGTCTCTTGGCACCACGTTGATCGAGGCGGCGCAGGAGGCAAACCGCGCGGTGGTGCCCGCGACGCCGCACCGCGCGGCGAACTGAGGCGCGCCATGATCTGTCGTCGCACCCAGTTCATCATCGCCACCGCGCTGTGGCTGGCGGCCGGGTCGCGGGTCGCGGCGGCCGAGGAGTTGCTGACGCTCAAGCTCACGGCCCGGAACGGTCGCTTCTACCCCGAGACCGTCGAAGCACCGTCGGGCACGCGCTTCAAGATCGTGATTACCAACGAAGGTCCGGGGCCGGAGGAGTTCGAGAGCATCGAGCTGCGCAAGGAAACGGTGCTCGCGCCCGGGGTCACGCGCTCCGTCGTGTTCGCGCCGCTTAAGCCCGGCGTGTACCGCTTCTTCGGGGAATTCCATCCGGACACGGCCCAGGGGCGCATCGTCGTCAAATGACGGAGTCGAGCCATCATGATTAACACATTGTTCATCGTCTGGCGCGAAAGCGTCGAAGCCATGCTCGTAATCGGCATTCTGTACGCCTGGCTCGGAAAAAACGACGAGACCGGCAGGGGGTTGCGTTATCTCTATGGTGGGATCGGCACGGGCCTTGGCTTCGCGGGCTTGCTCGCCTGGGCGATGCTCGCCGTGCAAAGCGAGCTTTCCGGCCAGGGGCTCGAATACTTCCAGATCGGCATGGTGTTCGCGGCCGCCATCCTCATCACGCAGATGGTGCTGTGGATGCGCCAACACGGGCGTCACCTCAAGCGTGAACTGGAAACCGGCGCGGCCCGGGCGGCGGCCGGCGCGAACTGGTTCGGCCTGCTCGCCGTCGCGGCCATTGCGGTGGCGCGCGAGGGGGCCGAGACGGTCGTGTTTCTCTACGGGATCGCGCTGGAGCGGCACGGCTTCGCGGTCCTCGAATTCGCGGCGGCGGCCGCGGCGGGGTTGGGCCTGGCCCTCCTCAGCTTCTGGCTGCTTGCCGCGGGGGGCCGTTATTTCAGCTGGCGTGTCTTTTTCCGGTTCAGCGAGGCGGTGTTGCTGCTGCTTGCCAGCGCGCTCCTGGTGAACGGCGCGGAGAAGCTGATCGGCTCCGGCGTCTTGCCTGCGCTGGTGGACCCCGTGTGGGACACCTCGTTTCTTCTCGATGACGCCAGCCGGGCGGGCGGTCTGATCGCCGCGCTGACCGGCTATCGCGCGCAGCCGGCGTTGTTGCTCGTGTTTGCCTATGGCGCCTACTGGGCGCTCGTGTGGTTGTTGATGCGTTGGCAACGGCAGCCGGCGCTCAAGCCGGCATGACAGCCCCAGCCATGGAGCTTGCATCGCCCATGCGTTCCGCACCCGCTCTTTTTTTGCAGGGGTTGGGCGACGCCATGCAACGTCACCGCCGCGTGATCCTCGGCATCCAGTGGACGGTGGTGGTGTTCTATCTCGCCCTGGTGCTGGCCCCGGCGTTCCTGCCGCTGCCGCCGCAGGCCGCGCACCTCTACGACAACCTCACGCTGTTCGCGCAGTTCATGTTTTGGGGAATCTGGTGGCCGTTCGTCATGGTCTCGATGATGCTCATGGGCCGTGTCTGGTGCGGGGTTTTCTGTCCTGAAGGGGCATTGACGGAATACGTGAGCCGTCATGGCCTGGGGCGTGCGATCCCGCGGTGGATGCGCTGGGGCGGCTGGCCGTTCATCGCCTTCGCCTCGACGACGATCTACGGCCAACTCGTGAGCGTCTACGAGTATCCGAAGGCCGTACTCCTGATCCTTGGCGGTTCCACGGTCATGGCCGTGGCGGTGGGGTTCGTTTACGGTCGCGGCAAGCGTGTCTGGTGCCGCCATCTCTGTCCCGCGAACGGCGTGTTCCGTTTGCTCGCGCGCCTCGCGCCGGTTCACTTCCACACCGATCCCGAGGCCTGGCGCGGCACGCCGCGCGGCACGCCCGCCGTGGATTGCGCACCGCTCGTCGATATCCGTCATCTCTCTTCCATGGCTGCTTGTCATGCCTGCGGGCGCTGCAGCGGTCATCGGAGCGCGGTAAAGCTCGCATCGCGCTCGCCCAATGAGGAAATCCTCTCGTTGAAGGATACGCAGGCATCGCCTTGGGAGGCGATGCTCCTCGTTTATGGCGTGCTGGGCATTGCCATGGGCGCGTTCCAATGGAGCGCCAGTCCCTGGTTCGTGGCGCTGAAGCAAGGCGTCGCCGAATGGCTGGTGGAACGCAATTTTTTCATCTTGTTGCAGGATAACGCGCCATGGTGGTTGCTCACGCATTATCCCGAGGTTAACGATGTCTTCACCTGGCTCGACGGGCTGTTGATTCTCTTCTACATCGGCGCCACGGCGCTCGCGGTCGGAAGCTGGATCCTGCTGTGGTTGCGCGCCGCGCAGGCGATCCTGCGCCGGCCGGGATTGATGTGGCGTCTTGCCTACAGCCTGGTTCCGCTCGCGGGCACCAGCGTGTTTCTCGGATTGTCCATGCTTACGGTGACATTGCTGCGCGCTGAAGGATTTGCGCTTTTATGGGTGGCGCCGGCGCGCATCAGCCTGCTCGTGCTGGCGGCTGGCTGGAGCGGCTGGCTGGCGGCGCGCATGATCCGCACCGTGAAAGCCGCGGGTTGGCGGCGCACGCTTTCCTGGATCGCGGTTATGACGGGATCGTCCGCGACGGTTTTCGCCTGGTCTTTGATGTTTTTTGTCTGGTAGCGAGCAGGCATGGTGAAATCGACCACGAGACGATGCCTGTTTCCCATGGCGGTCATGTTGTTTTTTGCCGCCGCGCACTCATGGGCGGCGGATATTTATCAGAGCCCGGATGCCTTTTTAACAGAGGCGTTCGCCGGCCAGCCGCCGGCGCCGAAGACGCTTTGGTTGACCGATGCGATGCAGGAAAGGGTCGTCCGTATTCTCGGTCACAAATACCCGGCCATGCGGCTGCGCTACTGGGAACACGAGAAACGCAGCGCGTGGATTCTGGAGGAAATCGGCAAGGAAGAGCCGATCACCGCGGGTATTGTGGTGGATGCCGGGAGAATAGAGCGCATGCGCGTGCTGATCTACCGCGAGAGTCGCGGTGACGAGGTGCGTTATCCCTTCTTCACGCGTCAGTTCGAGGGCGCGGAACTCAAGTCCGACATGCGGCTCGACCGTCACATCGACGCCATCAGTGGCGCCACCCTGTCGGTGCGCGCACTTGAACGGCTCGCGCGTCTGGCTCTGTACCTCGACGGCGAGGCACGTGGGTCCCCATGACGCCGCGACGACATCGGATCACGAACCGGACACTCGGCGCGTGGCATCGTCGCCTCGGATTGGGCGCCGCCGTTTTTTTGATTTTCCTCGTCGTATCCGGTTTGCTGCTCAATCACAGTCGCCTCTTGGGGCTGAACCAAAGTTACATCCAATCGTCATGGCTGCTCGACTGGTATGGCATCCACGCGCCGGAAGAACCGGCGGGAATAGCGCTCGGGGGGCGCTGGTTGAGCGGGCTCGACGGGCGGATTTATTTTGACGGACGGGAACTTTCAAACATGCGCGGCCGGCTTAACGGCGCCGTTGTCCTCGATCACGCTATCGCGGCGGCGGTGGAGAACGACATCTGGCTGCTGACTCCGGACGGAATTGTCATTGAGCGACTCGGTCTCGCACAAAGGGTACCGAGTGGATTGCGCGCTCTCGGCGTGGATCGCAAAGGGCGTTTGGTGGCGCAGACCGCAAAGGGTTTCTACGCCGCCGATGCCGAGCTGTCCCAGTGGCGGTGGATCGTCTCGCCCGTGGCGGACTGGAGCAGGCCGATGCCAGTGCCGCCCGCATTACGCGCGGAGTTGATCCGGCAATATCGTGGACGCGGACTGAGCGCTGAACGGATCCTGGCCGATACGCATAGTGGACGGCTCCTGGGAAAAATCGGTGTGTGGCTGGTGGATTTGACGGCCGTCGCCTGCCTGGGGCTGGCCCTGAGCGGTCTGTGGCTATGGGTTAGGCGCCGGTGAGAAGGCCCGGGCGACGAACTGATAAATTAGGCATACAAACACCACCAACAGCTATTATCCTTTTGGAAATGACGACAAGTATCGAAACCCTGCGCGCATCTCCCGAGCGCGAGACCGGCATTTCGGACTGGCTCAACGTCAATGTCCGTCTGTGGCGTCTGGCCAGTTTCGTCGTCGCCGGCATCGTGGCGGCGCCGATTCTGGTCATCGCGCTTTCATGGTTTACGCCGGCGGGCGACGTCTGGCGGCATCTGGCCCAGACTGTCCTCGGCGAGTTGCTGTGGAATACCGTCGTGCTGATGCTCGGGGTTGGTACCGGCGTGTTCCTGCTGGGTGCCGGTCTGGCATGGCTGGTGACGGTGTACGATTTTCCCGGTCGGCGTATTTTTGACTGGGCGCTGATGCTGCCACTCGCCATTCCTGCTTACGTGCTGGCGTTCGTGGCCGTGGCGCTGCTGGATTTCAGCGGGCCGGTGCAGGGCGCCTTGCGCACGGTATTCGGTGGCAGCGGCTGGTTCCCGCCGATCCGTTCTGCCGGCGGTGTCGTCACCGTCATGGTGCTGGCATTTTATCCCTACGTTTACATGCTCGCGCGCGCCGCCTTCCTGTCGCAGGGACGGCGCATGCTCGAAACCGGACGCGTGCTCGGGCTCTCGCCGCGCGCGGCGTTCCTGCGCGTAGCGCTACCCATGGCGCGCCCGGCGCTGGCTGCTGGTGTGGCGCTGGCGTTGATGGAGGCGCTGGCGGATTTCGGCGCGGTGGCGGTATTCAATTACGACACCTTCACCACGGCGATCTACAAGGCCTGGCTCGGGCTATTCTCACTACCGGCGGCGGCGCAGCTGGCTTCGTTGTTGCTGCTGTTTGTGGCGGTCGGACTCATCGGCGAACGGCATCTGCGCGGGCGCGCCCGTTATCATGTGACGCTCCGTCTCGGGCGCGAGCAGCGCTACCGTCTGGTCGGCGTGCGCGCGTTCTACGCCACCGCCGCGTGTGCCGTGATACTGCTGCTCGCGTTCATCATTCCGGTAGGTCAACTGCTGCACTGGGCATGGGGCAACGCGCACGTGGATCTGGATCTGCGTTATCTGCGATTCTTCTTCAATACCGTTTCCCTCGGCGTTGCCGCCGCCGCGGTCACCACGTTCTGTGCGCTGCTGTTGGCTTATACCTATCGTCTCAAACCCGACCGGCTGGTACGTGGTGCCGTGCGTTTTGCCACGCTTGGTTATGCCCTGCCCGGTTCGGTGCTGGCAGTCGGAATCATGGTTTCATTCGTCTGGCTCGATAAGCAGTTCGCCCAGTGGCTCCAGTCATTATTCGGCGTTGCCATAGGGCCCTTGCTCACCGGCAGTCTGCTGGCGCTGCTGCTCGCTTACGGCGTGCGCTTCATGGCCGTGGCCCACGGCCCGATTGACAGCAGCTTCGAACGCATCAAGCCGTCACTCTGGCAGGCAGCGCGCAGCCTGGGCGCCAGCAATTGGGAAATCCTCTGGCGCGTGTCGATCCCGCTGCTGCGCACCGGGCTGTTGTCGGCCTCGCTGCTGGTATTCGTCGAAGTTATGAAAGAGATGCCGGCGACTCTGCTGTTGCGTCCCTTCGGCTGGGACACGCTGGCCACGCGCATCTTCGAGATGACCTCCGAGGGCCAGTGGGAACGCGCCGCGCTCCCGGCTCTGACGCTGGTGCTGGCGGGCCTGATCCCGGTCGTCATGCTGGTGCGGCGATCGTCCCCCCAGGTCTAGCGAGTCGCATATCCTTCTGGGTTTTGCTCCACCGAGTTGGCCGTGTAATATCTCCGCGTTTTCGCCGGGACGGTCCGACCACGACCAGTTCCCAGCCCGGGGATAAAACCAGAAATAATGAAATACGCGTCGACCACAACGGGGTGCTGTGCCGCGGTGCTGCTTGTTTTGAGCCTGGTGGCTGAAGGCGCTGTTTCGTCCGCGCCCGGCGCGGTCCCCTGCGCCGACCCGGCGGCGGACATCGAACTGGCGCTGATATCGAAATCCGGGCCCGGCTCCGGCCGCGTGCGTATCACCGGCGTTGTGAAAAATCTGGGTAACGCCGCATGGACCGCGACCAGCCCGTCACATCGCTTGCAAGTCGTGCTCGCGCAGAGGAATTCCAAGGCGCGGCCGGAAGGCGAGCCGGTGCAACCCGCCATTGCGATCCAGCAATTAGCACCCGGCCAGCAGTATCGGATCGATCATCAGGTCGACTGGGAAACAGCCAAGCATGCCTCGTATCCCCGGTTCATCGTGCGCTTTTTCGACTCCGGGCAGGTCGGCGCCCGTCCCGCGGCTTACAGTCTGGATTGTCGTTCAGCCAATAATCGAAAGGAAATCACTGCCGCTGATATCAATAAGTTGTTTCAACCGGCGACGCCGGAAAAGCCCCTCAAGGCCCAGAGCTATCGCCTGCTGGGAGGCGTCGGTGTCAATTCTGTAGAAACGCAGCTTGTTTATAATCGCAGGTCCTCCAACGCAGGCAAGCTGACGGCCTCCGTGGCGGCGCCTTATGCTGGCACGTCCGATGAAGTACCGATAAACGAGAGCAGCGGCACGGCGAAAATCCGCGTGCATATTCCGTGCGATGTGAAAGAAATATCAGATCCCAACGCGCCGCCAGTGACAATTACCTATCGACTGTGGGGTTCGCTCAGTCTCCCTGGCGGTTCGGGTTGGGTACCCAGTTTCAGCGTCGAACAATCGATCCCCTATCGCGCGCTTTGTAGCCCGGACGCCACAGGTAATACGAACTAGTATCCGCAGTCTCAGCCAGTCGAATCGACGGGAAAAGTCCCTGCTTGGCGCTGCAAAGGCGCTGCGCTATAGTGCCGGGCCTCGACCCGGACCCGCGGGAGAGACCCCGATATAAGTAGAGATTTGGGGCGCCGAAGGCGCAATCGCCAGGAATCGCTCAGGCAAAAGGACCGCGGGAACGACAGGTCGACTCTGGAGAGCGATGGCGCACCGCCATCCACCGAAGGGGCTCAAGCTCTCAGGTTAATGGACAGAGGGGCGGTGACTTTAACCAAAGTCATCGCCCCTTTTTTATTTTTCTTAAGAAGCTTAACCACAGAGGACACAAAGATGAAAAATTTTAAAACTTTGTGTCCTCTGTGGTTGGATTTCATATAGGTCTTTATGGGACATCGCACACCGTTATACGACAGCCATTTCAAGATGGGCGCCAAGATTGTGGACTTCGGCGGCTGGGATATGCCGCTGCACTACGGCTCCCAGATCGAGGAACATCACAAGGTCAGAAAAGACTGCGGCATGTTCGATGTCTCGCACATGAACGTGGTGGACGTGAAGGGCGCTGACGTGCGCAACTTCTTTCGCCTGCTGCTGGCCAACAACGTCGACAAGCTGAAAACCAAAGGCAAGGCCTTGTACAGTTGTATGCTCACTGCCAAGGGCGGCGTGATCGACGATCTCATCGTCTATTACATGGACGACCAGTGGTTCCGCGTCGTCATGAACGCCGCCACGCGCGACAAGGACATGGCCTGGGTTAATGCCGCGGCGAAAGAATATGGCGGGCTCAAGGTGATCCAGCGCGACGATCTGGCCATGATCGCGGTGCAGGGACCGAATGCGAAAGCGAAGGTCTATCAGGCCCTGGGCGAGGCGCTGCGTGCGCCGGCCGGGGCGCTGAAACCGTTTCACGCTGCGACCGTGGGTGAACTGTTCGTCGCCACCACCGGCTATACCGGCGAGGACGGTTTTGAAATTATTCTTCCCGCCAAGGCTGCACCCTTCACCTGGCAGATGCTCAACGAAGCCGGCGTTCCACCCATTGGATTGGGCGCACGCGATACGCTACGGCTCGAAGCCGGGATGAATCTTTATGGATCTGACATGGACGAAACCACCACGCCGCTGGAATCTGGCTTGGCCTGGACCGTGGCGCTGGAGCCAGCTGACCGGAAGTTCATCGGACGCGAAGTGCTGGACAAACAAAAAGCCCAGGGCGTTCCACGCCAGCTTGTCGGGCTGGTGCTCGAAGGCAAGGGCGTACTGCGCAATCACCAAAAGGTAATGTGCAACGGCGCTGGCGAAGGTGAGATCAGCAGCGGCAGTTTCTCGCCGACGCTGAATCAGGCAATCGCGCTGGCGCGTGTACCAGCCTCCGTCAAGATTGGTGATCACTGCACCGTGGATCTGCGTGGTAGACCCGCCACGGTGCGTGTCGTCAAATATCCGTTTGTTCGCAATGGCAAAAGCTGCCTCTAAAGGTGAGAGAAAACCATGAGCAATATTCCAAAAGATCTGAAGTACACGAAATCACACGAATGGGTTAAACCAAATGCCGATGGCAGCGTAACCGTGGGCATCACACACCACGCCCAGGACCTCATGGGCGACATGGTGTTCGTGGATCTGCCGCCGGCCGGGACCAAAGTCACGAGTGGCAAGGAATGCGGCGTGGTGGAATCGGTGAAGGCCGCTTCGGATGTGTATGCGCCCATCAGCGGTGAGATCGTCGAGGCCAATGCCGCGCTGGCCGACTCACCCGAGACCGTGAACAAGGACCCTTATGTTTCCGGCTGGATGTTCCGCCTCAAACCGGCGAACAAGGCTGAGCTCGATGCGCTGCTCGACGCTAAGGCTTACGAGGCGTTAGTTGCATCTGAAAAGCACTAAATTCACCGCAAAGACGCAAAGAGCGCAAAGAAAGTCAAAAGTACCAGGTTCAATATTTTTAATGTTTTATGTTTTTCTTTGCGTCCTTAGCGCCTTTGCGGTGAAAACTTCTTATTAGGATTTTATTATGCCGTTCATTCCTCATACCGACGCTGACGTGAAAGCGATGCTGAAAAGCATCGGCGTCAATGCGATTGACGATCTGTTCGATGAAATTCCGGAAAAACTCCGTGCCGGCAAACTGACGCAAGTGCCGGAAGGGCTGAGCGAAATGGATATCGGCCGCCTGATGCAGACGCGCGCCAACCAGGACGGGGCCTATCTCAATTTCATCGGCGCCGGCGCCTACGAACACCATATCCCGGCGGCGGTGTGGGAAATCGTCACGCGCGGTGAATTCTATTCGGCTTATACGCCGTATCAGGCCGAGGCCAGTCAGGGCACGCTGCAACTGTTGTACGAATACCAGACCATGATGGCCTCGCTCACGGGCATGGATGTTTCCAATGCTTCGCTCTACGACGGCGCTTCCGGGCTGGCCGAGGCGGTATTGATGGCGGTGCGCGCACACAAGAAGGCGCGCAAGATTCTCATGCCCACCACGGTGCATCCGATTTACCGTCGCGTGGTGCATGCCATCGTCGCGAACCAGAACATTGAGCTGGTGGAAATTCCGCTGTGCATGGAGTGCGGCAACATCATTCCGGAATCGCTCAAGCTATATGAAGGCGACGAGTTTGCCGCGTTGGTCATCCCGCAGCCCAATTTCTTTGGTGTGCTGGAAGAAGTGGACGTGCTCACCGATTGGGCGCACGCACACAACATGCTCGCCATCGGGCTCGTGAATCCGACAGCGCTGGCGCTGCTGACGCCACCGGGCCAGTGGGGCGCGAAGGGTGCCGACATCGCCGTGGGCGAAGGCCAACCATTAGGTGCGCCGCTGTCATCCGGCGGACCTTATTATGGGTTCATGTGTTGCAAGCAGGCGCTGGTGCGGCAGATGCCGGGGCGTATCATAGGACGCACCGTGGACAAGGACGGCAAGCCGGGATTTACCCTGACGCTGCAGGCGCGCGAGCAACATATCCGCCGCTCCAAGGCGACCTCGAATATTTGCACCAACCAGGGTCTGGTAGTGGCGGCCTCGACCATCTATATGGCGTTGCTGGGACCGGAAGGGCTGGAGCGGGTCGCCGCCTCATCTCACGCCAACACACTCGCACTGGTAGAGAAGCTGACGGCGATCAAGGGTGTGACACGTGTGTTCAATCGCCCGGTGTTCCACGAGACAGTGCTGCGACTGGATGCGCCGGTATCCGATACTCTGCGCGCACTCGAAGCCCAGGGCATCCTCGGCGGATACGATCTTTCCGAACATTATCCGCACCTCGGTCAGTCATTGCTGGTATGCGCGACCGAAACCCGCACGCCGGAGGACATCAATCAATATGCGTTCCATCTGGAGCGCATCGTCAGCAAGCGCCGGCTCGATCCGCCGTGTGCCATCAAAACCAATCCCAACGCTTAACTCAAGGAGACGCGACCATGGCCCAGGTATTATTCAAAGGACAACCCGCCCACACCAGCGGTGAACTGCCGAAGGTCGGAAGCAAGGCGCCGGATTTCAAACTCACGGCGGGGGATCTCTCGGATGTCACTCTCGCCAATTACAAAGGAAAGAAAAAACTGCTCAACATCGTGCATTCGCTCGACACTGGACCCTGCGCGGCCAGCGCCAAGCGGTTCAATGAATTCGTCAAGAACCGCAATGACCTGGTCGTGCTGGTCATCTCTGCCGATCTGCCCTTCGCCCAGGGCCGGTTCTGCACCGGCGAGGGGCTCAAGAACGTGGTGACGCTGTCCATGATGCGCGACCGGCATTTCGCCAAGGACTACGGCGTGCTGCTGACAGACACCCCGATTGCCGGACTTTGCGCGCGCGCCACCTTGGTGCTGGATGAGAACGACAAGGTGCTGTACACGCAAATGGGGCCCGAGCTGACCGTCGAGCCGGACTACGACAAGGCTTTCGCCGTGCTGAAGTAATGGTGATTTATGGCCGATATCACCCATCGCGGAAATCCGGTTCATACCAGCGGTAACCTGCCGGCGGTCGGCAGCCGCGCGCCCGACTTCCGCCTCACGGATGCCGACCTGAAGGACGTATCGCTCGCCGATTTCAAGGGTAAGAAGAAGCTCCTGAATATTTTCCCCAGCATCGATACGCCGACCTGCGCCTTGTCGACGCGCAAATTCAACGAGTATGCCGCCCAACACGCCAACGCCGTGATCATCATGGTGTCGGCCGATCTGCCGTTCGCTCAGAAGCGTTTCTGTACTGCGGAGAACACGAACAACGTCAAGACACTGTCAATGATGCGCGACCGGAATTTCGCCAGGGACTACGGCATGCTGCTGCTGGACGGTCTGTACCAGGGCGTCACGGCCCGGGCAATTGTTGTAATCGACGAAAACGACAAGGTGATATACACCGAGCTGGTGCCGGAGATCAGGCAGGAACCGAATTACGACGCCGCTCTGGCCACGCTCAAATAACCGGCTGAGTTAATCGAGAGACGCCTATGCTGATTTTTGAACAATCACAAACCAACCGCCGAAATTATTCGCAGGCCCCGCTTGCTAAAGCGGAGGTGAAAGACATTCCGGATAAATTCCGGCGCAAGCAAAAGCCGCTGCTGCCGGAAGTCTCCGAGATGCAGGCGGTGCGGCATTACACGCGGCTGTCGCAGAAGAATTTCTCCATCGACACGCATTTCTACCCACTTGGTTCTTGCACCATGAAGTACAACCCGCGAGCGTGTAATAAGCTCGCCATGCTGCCGAATCTTTTGGGACGGCATCCGTACGCGCCGGAATCCACCGGCCAGGGCTTTCTCGCGTGCATGCACGAGCTTCAGGAAATGCTGAAGGATGTGACTGGCATGAAAGCGGTGTCACTCACGCCGCTGGCGGGCGCGCAGGGTGAGTTCGCCGGTGTCGCCATGATCCGCGCCTATCATGAATCGCGCGGCGACAAGGTGCGCACGGAAATTCTGGTACCCGACGCGGCACATGGCACCAATCCGGCGACGGCGGTCATGTGCGGTTACGCCGTGCGCGAAATTCCGACTGACGTAAACGGCGACGTGGATATCGCATCGCTCAAAGCGGCAGTCGGGCCGCAAACAGCGGGATTGATGCTGACGAATCCCTCCACGCTCGGTGTGTTCGAACGCAAGATCGAGGAAATCTCGAAGATTGTGCACGAGGCCGGTGGTCTGTTGTATTACGACGGCGCGAACCTGAATGCGATTCTTGGGCGTGTGAAGCCGGGAGACATGGGCTTCGACGTGATCCACATGAACCTGCACAAAACCTTTTCCACGCCGCATGGCGGCGGCGGTCCGGGCGCGGGTCCGGTGGCGGCGAATACCCGGCTTGAGCCATTCCTGCCGGTGCCGATCGTGGGTAAGGTGCAGGACAAATATCTTTGGGAAACAGAAAAAACCCGTCCCAAGACGATAGGCCGGCTTTCCGCCTACATGGGCAACGCCGGCGTGCTGCTGCGTGCCTACGTCTACGCGCGGCTGCTGGGGCGCGAAGGCATGCACCGTGTTGCTGAATTCTCCACGCTCAATGCCAACTACATCATGGCCGAATTGGCAAAACGCGGTTTCGACCTGGCCTATCCGAAGCGCCGTGCGACACACGAGTTCGTGCTGACCTTCAAGAAGCTCAAGGATGAAACCGGCGTGAACGCCATGGACTTCGCCAAGCGGCTGCTCGACAAGGGATTCCATGCGCCGACGACCTACTTCCCGTTATTGGTACCGGAGTGTCATCTGATCGAGCCGACGGAGTCCGAAGCGAAAGAGGAGCTCGATCGTTTCATCGCCGCCATGGAGGAAATATTGAAAGAGGCGCGCGCCAATGCCGAGATCGTGAAGGGTGCGCCGCATACGCTGCCGGTAAAACGCCTGGACGACGTGCGCGCGGCGCGTGAACTCGACCTTACATGGAAACGGGCCGGCTGACGCATGACGCTGCTGAAAGATTTGTTGAATTTGGGTCGCATCTGGCGTGCGGCGGGTTATTCCGCCGCCGGGTTCAGGGTGGCGTTGAAAAACGAGGCGGCGTTCCGACAGGAATTGGCGCTGTTGGTAATGCTCGCGCCGCTTGGGCTTTGGCTCGGACGCGACGGGGTGGAGCGGTCACTGCTGGTCGGCAGTCTGATGCTGGTGCTGCTGGTCGAGTTGCTGAATTCGGCGATTGAGGTGGTGGTTAATCGAATCGGCCAGGATCGGCACGAACTGTCCGGGCAGGCCAAGGATCTGGGGTCCGCGGCGGTTTTTGTGGCGCTGTTTCTCGTGGTGGTGGTCTGGGCGCTGGTGCTGGCCGACCGTTATTTCTGATCGATTAAAAATAATTTTATGCTCGACGCTATCCACGGTTTTTTCAATCATCCGCTCGCGCGGAAGATATTTCTCAAACTTCGCTACGTGTTGTTTCTGGGGGTGCTGGCACTGCTGGCGCTCAACGCGGATGTTTCACGGTTGCTCCCCGCCTTTCTGATTTCGCTCTTCGGCGAAGCGATCCAGCTCTGGTCTTTCGCTTCGCTGGTGAAGAACGAACAACTCACGGCGCGCGGACCTTATGTGTTGGTGCGTAATCCGATGTATCTTGGACGGTTCTTCCTGATTCTGGGTATCGTGCTGTTGTTAGGCGATAACTACATCTACATCACCCCCGCCTATGTCGTTTTTTATTACTTTTATATGGTCAACCGCGTGGGCCGCGAAGAAAAACGTCTGGCGGGTTTGCTGGGGCAGCCGTATCGTGATTACTGCGCGCGCGTGAATCGTTTCCTGCCTGCGTTCGGCCGGCTGTTTGATCCCGCCGTGAGGTTTTTTAATTGGAATGTTTTATACCGCAACAATGGCCACTGGAACCTGCTGGCCATGCTGCTGTTTTACGGGGTGTTGGCCGGGTATTTGATTTATTTTCGTTGAAACGGAAAATTCACGGAATTCAGGAACGTTTTTTCTGGCGTTGGTCCAGCCACCAGGCAACCAACGGAAGTGTAAGAGTCGTGAATGGCAGGGCCGCCATCGCCAGATAAAGACTCAGCCGTGAAAGCCGACTCAGTTGTGTACGCAATTCCGCGCGCTCAGCCTTGGTCCATTTCAATCCATTACGTGGCTTCATTAACAGCGCCATCAATCCGGGGATCTGCGCTATTCCCTCGCGGATGCGGATTTTCTCTCTCGATTGAAGCATTCTGGCCGCTGTGAACAAGCGGCGGGCTCTCGGAACGAAGCCAAGACTGGTCGCCGGGGCGACGTCAGCGATAGCGACTTTGGTTGAGGGTTGTGGTTCCATGCGGGGTTACTTGGATAAGAGTAGCTCCCTGAGGAGCTCGCGTGTAAGTGATTGTTTTGCATATTCCATGCCACACGGGCTGCAGAATGACAAAAACAGGTGTAAAGACAGGTCTGTACGTGTGGGTGTTATGCTCAGGAATACTTATTCTCTGACCAGCGCGAAACCTTGCGCCTCCCAGCGGTTGATTCCGCCGGCGAGGCTGTATATTTTTTCAAATCCCATTTCCTGAAGCTTGTCCGCTGACGCGGCGCTGCATGAACCGTCCTGGCTGCAGAGTACCAACGATTTTTGACGTGCCTCGAGCAATCCATCTAACCACGAGCGGTTGGCGTCATCTGTCGCTCTTTCCAGTATTTCGCGTGAAATCTGTAGTGCGCCGGGTATATGTCCGCGACGAAATTCCGCGACTTCGCGCACGTCCAGGATCAGCAGGTCGTCGTGGTTTTCGATCATCTCGTCGAATTCCTCGATGCTGATCTCGCGCACACCGGTACGAGATTCACCCATGAAATTCTCCGGAGGTTATTGCCATCACGCCAATCGTTATTTTAGCGCTGTTTCAAATTCTGCCAGCTCGCTGACTGGCGCGGAGCAGGCATGCCCGGCGCAGACATAGGCCGTGACGACGTTTCGGGCCGTGCGTTCGGCCAGAATACCGGGCAGATTTTCAGCGTTGGCCGGTATCGCCAGCAGCACCCGATGCGGATGATAATGCCCGCTGGCGATGGTCTGCCATGGCCGCATTGCCTCGGCCGTTCCACGCAGCACGACTGTCTGTGGCGGTGAGAGCTGTTCCTCCAGCGCCAGCAGCAGTGCCCCGTGCGTGGAAGGCTGTTGCAGCATGCCCGAATACAGCGCCTCCAGAGTGCGCTCGGCGGCATGCAGATAATTGAAATTGCCGGTCAGGTGACCGAGTCGTCCGAGCACCAGCGCGGCGACACCGTTGCCGGAGGGGATGGCGTCATCCGATACCGGCTTGGGACGGTAGACAAGTTTTTCGTGATCGTCGCCAGTGAAATAAAAACCGCCGTGAATTTCATCCTCGAAGTGTTCGAGCACACTGTCCGCCAGCGCGATGGAAAAATCCAGAACGGAGCGGCGAAAACCGGCCTGCAGTAATTCGAGTGCCGCCGCAATCAAGAACACGTGATCGTCCAGATAGGCGTTGAGATGTGACTTGCCGTCCTTGTGAGTGGCCAGCAGACGCTGGTCGCGCCACAGCTGCGTACGGATGAAATCCATCGCGCGCTCGGCGGAGGCGATAAAATCGGGCCGCTCCAGCGCCCGGCCGGCGTGCGCCATGGACTGGATCATGAGTCCGTTCCAGGAGGTAAGAATTTTTTCATCGCGTCCGGGACGAACGCGCTGTTCGCGCGCGGCGTACAGTTTCTCCCGCGCCGACTCCAGGCGCGCGACCACCTCGTCTTCCGGGCACTGGAAGCGGTCGGCGATGGCGGCATGGTCGGCGCGTACGTTGAGGTGCCATTGGCCCTCGAAATTCGGCGTGTCCGGCAGACCGAAGCGCTGTTCCACCACGTCCCATTCTGCCGGCGTCAGCAATTTCCGGATTTCATCCGCCGTCCAGACGTAAAATTTGCCCTCGTGCCCTTCGGAGTCGGCATCCAGCGCCGAATAGTAACCGCCCTCGGGCGACTGCATTTCCCGCATCACCCATTCGGCGGTTTCGACGGCAATGCGCTGGAACAGTGATTCGCCGGTGGCCAACCAGGCATCGACATAGAGCATCAGCAACTGCGCGTTGTCATACAGCATCTTTTCGAAATGCGGAATTTCCCAGCGCTCGTCCACTGAATAGCGGCAGAAGCCGCCACCGACCTGATCGTAGAGCCCGCCGTGGGCCATGGCCGTCAGCGTGTGCCGCGCCATGTGCAGGGCATCCTTGTCCTCCGCGCCGTTGTGGGTGCTGTGTGCCCAGCGATGCAGGCATAATTCCAACGACGTGGGGTGCGGGAACTTGGGAGCTTTCCCAAATCCTCCGTAGCGTGCGTCGAACTGGTTTTGCAATTCAGCATGGGCCTGATCAAGCACTTCCGGGCCAAGGTGCACGCCGGGCGCGGGTCCCGGTGGTTGCAGACGCCCGAAGATATCGCGCAGGGAAAGGTTCTGTTCGCGGATGGCATCCGGTTTTTTCGCGTAGACCTCGGCCACGTGACGCAGCAGGTCGGTAAAAGCGGGCAAGCCATGCTTGGCTGTCTTGGGGAAATAGGTCCCGCCGAAAAACGGCATCTGGTCGTCGGGCGTGAGGAACATGTTGAGCGGCCAGCCGCCGGGGCGTTGCGCCAGGATCTGGTGCGCGGTCTGATAAATCTTGTCGAGATCGGGACGCTCCTCTCGATCCACCTTGATGCACACGAAAAGCTCGTTCATCACGCGCGCGACTTCTTCGTCCTCGAAGGATTCATGTTCCATCACATGGCACCAGTGACACGCCGAGTAGCCGATGGAAACCAGGATCGGCTTGTTTTCACGCCGCGCCCGCTCCAGCGCTTCCGCGCCCCAGGGGTACCAGTCCACCGGGTTATGCGCGTGTTGCTGGAGATACGGGCTGGTCTCGTGAATCAACCGATTGCCGGGATGATTGGTGTGTGTGGGTGTGCTCATGAAACAACATTCCTGACGCTGACCTTCGACTATATCGAATAGGGCCCGGATTGTCTTATAGTGGGCGCTCTAAGCTCATGGTTATTCGCACGTCTCGATACTGGTCTCATGCCTTCATCTGACCGATAATGCTGCGCCATGCTCGCACCCGATATTGATCCCGTCGCCATTCACCTCGGTCCACTCAAGGTGCACTGGTATGGACTGATGTACCTCATCGGCTTCCTCGGCGCCTGGTGGCTGGGCGTGTATCGTGCGAAGCGCCCCAATTCCGGTTGGCAGCCACAAGAAGTCGCTGATTTCATTTTCTATGGCGCGCTCGGCGTCATTCTGGGTGGCCGGCTCGGCTATGTCCTTTTCTACAATCTTGCCTATTACAGCAACCATCCGCTGGAGGTGTTTTACATCTGGTCCGGTGGCATGTCGTTTCACGGCGGCTTGCTCGGCGTCATCTGTGCCATGTGGTTGTATGCACGTAAAACGCGTCGCACGTTTTTTGTTATCGCTGATTTTGTTGCGCTGCTGACGCCGCTTGGTCTCGGCGCGGGTCGACTCGGCAATTTCATCAACCACGAACTCTGGGGACGTGCCACCGATGTTCCGTGGGGCATGGTGTTTCCCGGCGCCGGGCCACTGCCACGACATCCTTCGCAACTATATGAGTTCATGCTGGAAGGGATCGCACTTTTTGTCATTCTGTGGATTTATGCGCGCAAGCCACGCCCAACGTCCGCTGTTTCAGGATTGTTTCTGCTCTGTTATGGCGGGTTCCGGTTCCTGGTGGAATTTGCCCGCGAACCGGACGCGCACCTGGGCTATCTGGCCTTCGACTGGGTGACCATGGGGCAGGTATTGAGTCTGCCGATGGTATTGTTTGGGTTCTGGCTGATGTGGCGGGCCTACCGTAACAAAGCTTAGGCATGACACCGGTGTAACCATTTTCGGCGCCATCACCTCATGTTTTACGCAATCACCTTGAGAAGTTCAGTCGGTTATTGCTGTCATTGACGTTACCGGGAACGGACGGTATTGTTTGCCCGTAACAATAAGGTGTCTGGCTTCCTGCCCCGCCCAAAAGGGCCGGGGCGGCGCGAGCCCTACAATTCACTTTAAATATATTCTGGAGGAGGAAGAGAATCATGCGTATGCAATTTCTTGCGAAGATCGCGATCGCCGGTTTGGCAATGGCGTATCCGTTCGCATCCATGGCCAACGACTGGTATGCGGGAATCAGCTTGGGCCAGGCTGAAAACAAAACTAGGCAAGCGAAAATTACCGGCTCAAGCTTTTCCGGCACGATTGACAATGAAGATTCAGCCTGGAAGATTTTTGGAGGCTATCGTCTGTGGGATGAGTATGTCGCGGTTGAGGTGTCTTATATTGATCTCGGCACCACGAAGGCAACAGGTACTTCCAGCGGTTCAGCGTACACAGGTACTCATGAGCTCGAGACATTTACCCTGGGGCTCACTGGAAGGATCCCGATTACCGACCCGCTCGGCGTCATTATCCATTTGGGATTTTCCCGGAATGAATCGAAGCTCACAACCACGACGGGCAGTACCGGCACATTCGCCGGCGCGACCGATACTGAGTTTTTTGCTGGCCTCGGTTTGCAGTATGAATTTTCCGATACTATCGGGGCACGTATCGAACTAGAGCAATTTGTGGTGGACGCTTACAAAGTGAACTTTCTTAGCGCGGGAATCATCTACCGGTTCTGAAGCAGAATTAAGTTGTTAGTAATTTAAACGGCCGGGATACCCCGGCCGTTTTATTTTGGTTATCTGATCCAGACAGTTTTCACGTTTACAAATTCGCGCATCCCGTGCACGGATAGTTCGCGCCCGTAGCCGGAGGCCTTTACTCCTCCGAAGGGCAGGCGCGGGTCGCTCTTGACCATGCCATTGACGAAGCTTGACCCGGACTGAATGTGCCGCGCCAGCCGCTCGCCTTTTTTTACATCGCGCGTGAATACGCTCGCTCCCAATCCGTAACGGCTGTCGTTGGCGATGCGTACGGCGTCTTCTTCGTTCTTGGCGCGAATGACAACGGCCACCGGGCCGAATAGTTCTTCCTCGTAGGCGCGCATCCCGGGCCGGACGTGGTCAATGATCGTCGGTTCATAGAAAAATCCCGGTCCTGCCGCCGGCCCGCCGTGAAGCGCGAACGTGGCGCCCGCCGTAACCGAATCGGTCACCTGTTTGTGCAGCTGATCGCGCAGATCGGCGCGTGCCATGGGGCCAATCTGGGTGTCTTCGCGGACCGGGTCGTCCATGCGCAAGCTGTGGGTTTTGTGCTTAAGTTTTTCAATGAAGGTCTCGGCGATCGACTCTACCAGAATAAATCGTTTGGCGGCGATACAGCTCTGACCGCAGTTGAGAAAACGTGACGCGATACCGACATCCGCTGCCTGTTCCAGATCGGCATCGGCGAGCACGATGAAGGCATCCGAGCCACCGAGTTCCAGCACGGTTTTCTTGAGCGCGGCGCCGGCGGCGCTGGCGACTTTCCTGCCAGCCGCCTCGCTGCCGGTCAGCGTCACGGCATGAATGCGCGGGTCGGCGATGATTTTTTCCGCCTGCGCGGCGGATATCATGAGCGTCTGGAAAACTCCTTTGGGACATCCGGCCTTGTGAAAAATCTCCTCGATGGCAAGCGCACACTGCGGAACATTCGAGGCGTGCTTCAGCAGTGCTGTATTGCCCGCCATCAGGCTCGGTGCGGCAAAGCGAAACACCTGCCAGAAGGGGAAATTCCACGGCATGATGGCGAGCACAGTGCCGAGCGGCGGATAGCTGACGTAGCTTGAGCTTGCATCGGTCTGGATAATTTCCTGTCGGAGAAAGGCCTCGGCATGCTCGGCGTAGAACTCGCAGCCCCACGCGCATTTCTCGACCTCGGCGCGTGCCTCTCTGACGACCTTGCCCATTTCGAGGGTGATGATTCCGGCATAGTGTGCGCTGTTATTTCGCAGTTCAGCGGCGACGCTATGGAACAGCCGCGCGCGCTCAGCGAACGACGTTGCCTGCCAGCCCGGGTTGGCCGTCGCCGCACTGGCGAGGGCAGCTTCCACCCGCTGCTCGCTCCATGTGTCGAAGCTTTTCAACCGTTCGCCGGTGGTGGGATTGATCGTTTCCATGATTGATGGCAATAATCTTACCGTTCGGCGCCGCCTATTTCAGTTGTTCTTACCTATAATAAGGTTTCATGCAGAAATACTTCCTCTTTTTTCTGGTTATGTTCGGCCTGTCCGGTGCGATTCATCCCTCTTTTGCTCAGGAAATAACCGAGGAAGAGGAAAACCGCCGCCGCGATTATCTCACCGCGCTGGAGGTTTTGAAGGCCGGACAAACCATCCGTTTCAAGACACTCTACAGCCGACTGGATGGCTACATTCTGCGCGGTTATCTCGAATACGAATCCCTGAAAAACCGCGTGTCATCCACGCCTGCCGCGGACATACGGCATTTCCTCGCGGATAACAGCCAGGCGCCGATCAGCGACACCATTCGCAAGAAATGGCTGCGTGTACTGGCCGGCCGCGGCGATTGGCCCACCTTTCTCATGGAGTACCAGGACATCGAGGACGAGCCGGAATTACAGTGCATGCGACTGTCGCATCTGCTCAAGTCCAGCGAGCAGCAGGCGACACTCATGGCCGAGGCCGAGCAACTCTGGCTCACGGGCAAGCAGTTGCCGCGGGCCTGCGACCCGGTGTTCAGCGCCTGGAAAAAGGCCGGCCACATGACCTCCGAGAAAATCTGGGCGCGTATTCGCCTGGCGATGGAAGCGCGTAATCTGCGACTCGCCGGCGAGATCGCCAGCCATCTCGATCCATCCGAGAGGGTGTGGGCCCGGCGCTGGCAGGACATGCATCGCGATCCGGTGCGTGAGTTGCACAATATTTCCTATCCGGTCGAGACGCCGGTGGCGCGCATGGTGGTCAAGCATGGCATCGTGCGCCTCGCCTACCGCGACCCCGAGGAAGCGATGATCCAGTGGTACTTGCTGAAGGGCAAGTACCAGTTTTTCGGCGAGGACGATAATTATGTCATGCGTCATATCGGCATCCTGGCGGCGCAGGACCAGCTGCCCCAGGCGCTGGTGTGGTTGTCGGAGGTTTCCGCCGATCCCGCGGACGAATCGCTCCACCTGTGGCGGGTGAAAGCGGCACTGCGTGCCGGCCAGTGGGAGACGGCGAAGCGCTTCATCGCGGGGCTGAGCGAGGAGCAGCAGAGCGATAGCCGCTGGCGCTACTGGAGCGCGCGTATCCTTGAGGCCACGGGCAGCAAAAGCGAGGCGCGCAGCCTGTATAAAGGGCTGGCGCGCGACCGCAGTTATTACGGTTTCCTTGCCGCGGATCGCGTTGATGCGGATTACTCGATGCAACACGTCAGCACCGAGGCCAGCCCGGAGGAAATCAGCGCCATGCTGGCGCGTCCGGGCATCCAGATGGCGCAGGAGTTGTATCAGATGGGACAGGTTATCGATGCACGTCGTCAATGGATCTGGACCATGCGACGCATGAACAACCGCGAACTCGCGGTGGCGGCGGTGATTGCGCGCCAGTGGGGGTGGCACGACCGCGCCATCCTCACGGTGGCGAAGAGCGATCATCAGGACGATCTCGAGCTGCGCTTCCCCATTTTGTACCGGGACGCCATCGAGGCCAACGCCTCCGAGGCCGGCATCGATCCCAGCTGGGTCTATGGCGTGGTGCGCCAGGAATCCGCCTTCGTGGTCGATGCCCGTTCCTCCGCCGGGGCGCTCGGCCTGATGCAACTGATGCCGGCCACCGGCCGGCTTACGGGGCGCAAGATCAAAATGCCCATCCACAACAACCGCGCGATCCTGAACGTCGAGAACAATCTGCGCCTCGGCGCGAGCTACCTCAAGGAAGTGCTGGGTCGCAATAATGGCAACCAGGTGCTGGCCACGGCCTCCTACAATGCCGGCCCGAACCGCGTCAACAGTTGGGTGCCGGAGCACAACATGGAGGCTGATATCTGGGTCGAGTTGATTCCGTACAGCGAGACACGCGACTACGTGAAAAACGTCATGTCCTACACTACCGTGTACGACCATCGTCTGGGCAGTCGCCCGGTGCGCCTGCGCCAGCGCATGATGGATATCGAGCCGCGGGATAAATAATCCGTTTTCGCCGCTACACCCCGGAAAAAGCCTGATTTTCCGGCGCCGATCACACACTACAGCCGCCGTTTCCTGATCTACACTTTTCCTACAGGTTGTACTCCATGAATCCGTCCAGACAAGCCGGGGCGGCCCAGGGCAGGGGTCTACATTGAAAAAGGAAAGTCAAATATTTCTGCTGGAAAGCCAGCTACGCGATCGCGAATTCGAGATCGCCATGCTGCGAGAAACCGCCGAGGCCATCAGCGGCGAGCTCAGTCTTGATAATGTGTTTCAAGTGGTCGCCGACCATGCGCGCAAGCTCATCCTCGCCGAGACCGTGCTGATCCCGGTGCTGGACGAGAAACTCGCCCAATACACCTACCGCGCCGGCTGTGGAAAAAACGCCGATGAGATTGTGGGCCAGTCTCTGCCGCTGGACACAGGCGTCTGCGGCTGGGTGTGGCGCAATAAGCGTCCCTGGTGGCACGGCGTACTCAAAGAGCTGAGCGAGGAAGAACGAAACCGGTGGGAGAAAGAGGCGGGCACTATCATTCTTGTGCCGCTCATCGGCAAGCGCCATTTTCTCGGCGGCATCGCCGGCATCAACAAGATCGGCAGCAAGGACTTCACCCAGCGCGACCTCGACCTGCTCACGCTCTTTGCCCACCAGGTCAGTTACACGATCGAGAATGCCGAGCTGTTCGATCAACTGACCAAATCCAAGTTGCAGTCCGACGAATACCAGCGCGAACTGCAGGCCCTCAATACCGAACTGGAGCGGCGCGTCGCCCAGCGTACCACCGCTCTGGCTGACGCCGTGAAGGAGCTCGAGCACTTGGCGATGCACGACATGCTGACGGACCTGCCGAACCGTTCGCTGGTTGAGGACCGCTTGCAACAGGGAATCCATATCGCCAAGCGCGAGAAGAAAGTCATCTCGCTCATGATGATCGACCTCAATCGGTTCAAGGAGGTCAACGACAAGCACGGGCACGACGCGGGGGACAGCCTGTTGAAGCAGGTCGCCATGCGACTGCGGCGCATATTGCGGCAGTCGGACACCGCCGGCCGGCTGGGCGGCGACGAATTCGCTATCGTGCTGCCCTCGACGGACGCGGCCGGCGCCATGAAGGTGGCTGAAAAGTTGCTGAAGGTCATGGAATCGCCTTTCAAGGTCGGCGAAAACTCGCTCAGCATTGCTTGCAGCGTCGGTATCGCCATGTATCCGCAGCACGGGGGGGACGTCGCCGGTCTGTGCCGTAACGCCGACGTGGCCATGTACGCGGCCAAACGCAGCGGACGCGGATATGCCATCTATCGCCCGGGCGATGAAAAAAACATGATGTAATCCAGTTGGTTTTCCCGCCCCAGGAAAGTCAGCAATTCTTTGTAAGAATCCATAACAAAAGAATTCAAACCACGGGGCACGCAGGGAAAGGCAGGTAAAAGGGTAAGAACGTCTTCTGTTTTTCCAATATTTTTCACTCCCCGTGCTCCCCGTGGTTTAAGATTTCATCTTTTTTATTTTGATAAGACTCTATATATCTCGCGCGGACGCGAGCCACTGGTTTTGGCCACCGAGGCAGCGCAGAATGACCCGATGACCCTGCGCAAGATCTGTCTTCTCGGTGGCACCGGTTTTGTCGGTAGGCGTCTCGTCGCGCGCTTGTCCAAGGCCGGACATGACGTCGTCATCCTGACGCGCCACCGGGAGCGGCACCGCGATTTTCTGGTGTTACCCACAGTACGGTTGGTGCAAGGCGACGTGCATGACACGGGTTTTCTGCAACAACAACTCGAAGGCCGTGATACCGTCATCAATCTGGTCGGCATCCTGAACGAGAAGGGACGTTCGGGAAAAGGCTTCGCGCGGGCGCATGCCGAATTGCCGGAAAAAATAGTAATGACGTGCCGCGAAACAGGGGTACAGCGCCTGCTGCACATGAGCGCGCTGCACGCCACGCGTATGGCGCCGAGCCACTACCTGCGCACCAAGGCGCTCGGGGAAGAGGCGGTACTCCGCGCCGAAAGCCCGGATTTTCACGTCACCAGCTTTCGCCCCTCAGTCGTCTTTGGCCCCGGCGACGGTTTTCTGAACCGCTTCGCCGGTCTGCTGCGCCTGATGCCGGGCGCGTTCCCGCTCGCCTGCCCCCATGCGCGCTTCCAGCCGGTGTATGTCGAGGACGTGGTGCAGGCCTTTGTAAAATCGCTCGACAACCACAAAACCTTCGGGCAGCGCTATGACCTGTGCGGCCCGCAGGTCTATACCCTGCGCGAGATCGTGGAATACGTGGCAAGACTGATTAACAAGCGTGTATGCGTTGTAGGTCTTCCCGATGGCCTGTCTTTCCTGCAGGCCGCGATGCTGGAATATGTTCCGGGCAAGCCGTTCTCGCTCGACAACTACCGCTCGCTGCAAATCGACAGTGTGTGTGAAAAAGGTTTCCCCGAGGTTTTTGGAATTACCCCGGCAAGCCTGGAGGAAATCGCGCCTGGTTATTTGCGCCATTAAGGCTTTTCCGGAGTACCGTCGCGCGCTCGGCTTTTGGGAGTTTCGCGATTTCTTCCACTGCACGATAGAATGTTGTTAGATCGCCTTGCTGTTGTGCCAGCAGTTTCTGAAACGCCGTGACATATTTACTGTACATTCCGATCGCCGCGAGATGGGCATTGTTCAGGTCCTGAGAAAACCATTTGTCGTAGTCGGTATAACCGCCCCAGCTTGCTTTCAGTATCGCGTAATCATTTCGCAGTTCTCCGAATACCCGGGTCTTCGCCGCTCGTTTTTCTGTAGCGCTTAAATTTGTAATATAGGTTTCTGTGAGACGGGTTTTGTGTTGCAGTACCAGCGCGGTGAATTGATCGCGCCGCTGAATCTTCTGCCGATAGGCTTGTGCCTGTTGCGACGTACCGTGGCGCTCGAACCAGCGTTTCACGCCTTCCAGTTCCACCACGGTCGCGAAGGATTCGTTAAAGGCAGTGTCGCCGCTGACGTATAGCACCTGATGCGCCAGCTCATGGAACAGCAACCCGGCGAGATCGGCCTCGGAGCGGTGGATGAAGGTATTGAGCAGCGGGTCGTTGAACCAGCCGAGCGTGGAATAGGCTGGCACGCCACCGACATAGATGTCATGTCCTTCCTGTTTCATGTTGGCGGCGAATCTTTCTGCCTTGTCGCGCGCAAAGTAGCCACGGTAAGACACACAGCCGGCGAACACGAAACACCATTGTTTCGGCTCCAGTGACAACTCTGGCGTGGCGAAAACGTTCCAAACCACAAAAGGCCGTTCCAGATCGGCGTAAGTTCGATAACTGCGATTGTCCGGTAGCCCCAGCTCGCTGCTGGCAAAGTCACGCAGGCACTGGACCAGCTTAAGCTGCTGTCGGGTCTGCGGAGTAGTGACCGGGTCATTCAGTACTTCTTCGACCGGCCGGCGCTTGTTGAGGATTTCTATCTGCCCTGATATCGCATGCAAGTAATAGCCCGGATTGGCGCAGCCGGTGACAAAGGCGAGCAGTAATAGAGTGGTTGGCCGGAGGTAATAATTCATAAATCCTGCTTGGCGTCGGTGGCATCAACACATTAGCATGGCATTATGAAAACTTATCTCGTCGGCGGCGCGGTGCGCGACAAGTTGCTGGGCCTGCCGGTCCAGGACCGTGATTATGTCGTGGTCGGTAGCACTCCGGATGAAATGGTGGCCAAGGGCTTCAAGCCCGTGGGCGCCGATTTTCCCGTATTCCTGCATCCGGAAACGAAAGAGGAATACGCGCTGGCGCGTACTGAGCGCAAGTCGGGCCACGGCTACAAGGGCTTCAAGGTGTACGCCGCCCCGGACGTGACGCTGGAAGAGGACTTGCAGCGGCGCGATATCACCATCAATGCCATGGCCGAGGATGGGCAGGGCAATCTGATCGATCCCTTCAGGGGCGCGGAGGATTTGCACAACGGCGTGTTGCGCCATGTCTCGCCCGCCTTCGCCGAAGACCCGGTGCGCATTCTGCGTGTGGCGCGCTTCGCCGCGCGCTTCGCCGCGCGGGGGTTCCATGTTGCGCACGGCACCAACAAGCTCATGCGCGCAATGGTCGACTCGGGCGAAGTCGATCACCTCGTACCCGAGCGCGTGTGGACGGAACTCGAACGTGCTATCGGCGAGGACAAACCCTCGCGCTTCTTCGAAGCGCTGCGTGGTTGCGGAGCATTGGCGCGACTGTTTCCGGAGATCGACGCTCTCTTTGGCGTGCCGCAGCCGGAAATACATCATCCGGAAATCGACACGGGGGTTCACGCGATGCTGGTGCTGGATGCGGCAGCGAAACTCTCGCCCGACACGCGCGTGCGCTTCGCCGCGCTCATGCACGATCTCGGCAAGGGCAGCACGCCAAAACAGGAATGGCCAAAACATATCGGGCACGAAGAACGCGGCGTGGAGCTGGTGAAAAACTTCTGTCAGCGTTTCCGTGTGCCGAACGAACATCGTGACCTGGCCGTACTCACGGCGCGCTACCACGCGCATTGCCACAAGATTGCCGAACTGCGGCCGGCCACGGTGGTCGATACGCTGGAAGGCCTGGATGGGTTCCGTCGCCCGGAGCGGGTGGGACAGTTTGTGTTGGCCTGCGAAGCCGATTTCCGCGGCCGCACCGGCAGTGAAGAGAAGGCCTATCCACAGGCCGAGCTGTTTCGTCGTGCCTTTGAAGCTGCCCGTGCGGTCGACGCCGCCGCGATCGCCGCGCAGGGCGGGAAGGGTCCCGAAATCGGCGCGCGCGTGCGCGAGGCGCGAATCGCGGCGGTCAAAGCGGTATTATGATGCTTGAGTGATCGAATACCGTTGCAGTTCGAAGGAGATTTGTATGAAATTATTTTTTCGATTAATGGCATTTTCCACGGCTTGGTTGCTGGCAAGCGCCGTGATGACCGCCCCGAAGGCGATTGCTACGTCGGTGGCGGATCCGATGGCCAAGGTCGTTTGGCACGTGGATTTCGCCGATTCGCGCCGCCTGAGCGCCATGCTCCAGAACGTCAACAACATGGTGACGACCTACCAGAATAAACTGGAAGATTACGATATCCGTATTGTTTTTCTCGCTGGCGGCATCCGTTTTGTCACTCAAGACCCGCTCAAGGGCACGCCGTTCGTGGAAGATCCCGAATACAAGAAACGCCGGCCGGAGCTGATTCAGCGTTTGAAGCAGTTGCAGGAGATGCACGGCGTCAAGCTGGAACTGTGCGAAATCACGCGCGAAGCCCTCAATCTGGCGAAGGAGAAAATCATTCCCGGTGTGATGCCGGTGCGCTCGGGTGTGGTGCGTATCGCCGAGTTGCAGCATCAGGGCTTCGCCTACCTCAAGATCGAATAAGTCTTATGTCCAAAGCGATTTTATCCCAGTCAGTCACTACGTCCGGACCTGCCGCCATTCCGCGAATCGGTTTCGTCAGCCTCGGTTGCCCCAAGGCGCTGGTGGATTCCGAACGTATCCTGACGCAACTGCGCGCCGAGGGTTACGCCATCTCCCCCGATTACGCCGGCGCTGATCTCGTGGTGGTCAATACCTGCGGTTTTATCGATGCCGCCGTCGAGGAGTCGCTCGATGCCATCGGCGAAGCACTGGCGGAAAATGGGCGCGTGATTGTCACCGGCTGCCTCGGCGCCAAGGGCGATATCGTCAAACAGACACATCCGCAGGTGCTGGCGGTGACCGGTCCGCACGCACTTGAGGAAGTCATGCAATCGGTGCATGCGCACTTGCCGAGACCGCACGACCCCTACACGGATCTCGTACCGCCGGCTGGCATCAAGCTTACGCCGCGCCACTATGCGTATCTGAAAATCGCCGAGGGCTGCAATCACCGTTGCACGTTTTGCATCATCCCATCGATGCGTGGCGATCTCGTGAGCCGCGACATTGGCGAGGTATTGCAGGAGGCGGAAAATCTGGTGCGGTCCGGCGTGAAGGAGTTGCTGGTCATTTCGCAGGACACCAGCGCCTACGGCGTGGACGTGAAATACCGTTCCGGATTTTGGCAAGGCCGGCCTGTCAAAACGCGCATGGTGGAACTGGCACAGGCTTTAGGCAGTCTCGGTGTATGGGTGCGGCTGCATTATGTCTATCCCTACCCGCATGTCGACGAGATCATTCCGCTCATGGCGGACGGCAAAATCCTGCCGTACCTTGACGTGCCGTTTCAGCATGCAAGCCCACGCATTTTGAAACTCATGAAGCGCCCGGCCAGCGCCGAAAACAATCTGGCGCGCATAGAGTCCTGGCGCAAGACCTGTCCGGACATCACGCTGCGTTCGACCTTTATCGTCGGATTTCCCGGCGAGACCGAACCGGAGTTCAACGAGCTGCTCGATTTCCTGCGCGCGGCGCAGCTCGACCGTGTGGGCTGTTTCGCCTACTCACCGGTGGATGGCGCCACGGCTAACGCCCTGCCCGATGCCGTGCCGGAAGAAGTCAAACAGAAACGTTTGGCGCGTTTCATGGAAGTGCAGGCAAAAATTTCCGCGGATAAATTGCAGCACAAGGTCGGCAAGACCCTGACCGTGTTGGTGGACAGCTTTGAAAATGACACGGCGGTGGCTCGTTCCAGCGCCGATGCGCCGGAGATCGATGGCGCGGTTTATATAAAAAACACCAAAAATCTGAAATCCGGTGATTTTTGCCAGATCCGTATCACCCGTGCCGGGGAACATGACTTGTGGGCTGAGTCTGCGTGAAAAGCGGGTCTTTAAAAAGCACAGCATATTTGACTTGATGTGTGCAGGCTGACATGCGGACACCATGCTTGGTGCCGCCATAACTTCCGATATCCGTCTCAACTGTTTCTTTCGGTGTCTTGGTCGGGCGCATCAACTCAGAACTGGTGAATAGTCCTGCTTGGACACTACAACATATTCAATATCAATATTCTGCAACGCTCGCCAATTTTTAATGAAGTCACAGAAAGCCTTATGATGATCCAATTTAAGACAGCTACGAAATAGCTACGTTGAGGAAGTTGTACTCTGCTACTCATCACCCAATAGCTGCTTTCGACCCATAGCGGATGTTCTGCATGGCTTTAGAAAACAGTACCGAACCAAAAAGGCCTGCTCGCTGTGGGCTTTGGAGGAATATTATGCTTGTGCCGCCACGGGGCTATTGACACAGTAAAATTCGCACATAAATATGTGTCTTCCAAAGAAAACAATTAGGCCGTCAAATTCTAGTTAGTATTTATAAGCAAATATATAGCTATAACTCAGTAAAGGTAAGCCCCCGGCTTTGCCGGGGGACTCACCCCGGTTTGACCTATACGACGGTCGCCTATGAATCTCCGATCTCCACCAAGAGAAGGAGATTCATACGTGAAAGAGTATCAAAGTCTGAGTCATACCCGATGGGATTGTAAATATCATGTGGTGTTTATACCGAAACGAAGGAAAAAGAAGGTGTTCGGGGTGTTACGAAGGCACCTCGGTGAGATGCTGCACGAACTCGCCCGGCACAAGGAATCCAAAATCGTCGAAGGGCATCTTATGGCAGATCACGTCCACATGTGCATCAGCATCCCGCCCAAGCACGCCGTCTCGAATGTCGTGGGCTACCTCAAGGGCAAGAGCGCCATCCAGATCGCCCGAAAGTACGGTGGCCGGCGACGCAACTTCACCGGAGAGAATTTCTGGGCCCGCGGTTATTTCGTCTCCACGGTTGGGCTCGACGAGGCGATGGTGCGGGCGTACATTCGAAACCAGGAGGCCGAGGATGAGCGCTACGATCAAATGAAACTCGTGGAGTAGTTGCCGCCTTCAGGCGGCTCACGGTATTATGTGCGCCTTTGAGGCGCTCACAAAATAAGCCCCCGGCTTTGCCGGGGGTCATTTAACTTTAATCATCAATTTGAAGGTGGTATCACCATGAAAAAATCAGCAATTCTATTGTGCTTTATGCTTGGCATAATGCTTGTTGGGTGTGTATCAGCACCTCAGCCATTAACTGAACGTAACTCCCAGCTTACGCAGGGCAATGTGCAAATGAATTTGGTGGTCGGGAAAACCACAAAAGCAGAAGTATTAGAAAACTTTGGTTCGCCAAATGTTACAACAAGAGATGGTGCTGGGCGTGAAGTATGGTCTTATCAACGGGCGGCACAAGTATCTCAATCATCCAGCCAGTCAGGTTACTGGACAATTATTTTTGCTGGGCAGTCAAGCAAGGCATCGGGTTTTGAGAGTAGTTCAAGAATGATCACACTGATAATTAAATTCGATAGCAGTGATATTGTTACTGATTTCAGAAGTAGAACATCTAACTTTTAGGGGAAAAAAATGAAAACTATTAAACTCGCAATAATCTGGTTTTTTATAGTTTTAGCGGGTTGTGTTACCCCGACGGGGCCCACATTAACGCCTTTAGAAATTCAAAGTTTACAAACACGTGAATACGAACATAAAAAAGACGTCGTTTTTCCGAGCGTTATATCAGTGTTCCAAGACCTAGGCTATACAATCAAAAGCGCTGACAAAGCTACTGGGTTCATTACAGCAGAAAGCGCGGCTAAGAGCGATTTCGCCTCAAAATTCTGGCTAGGAGTCTCAAACGTCTCTCAAACATCTGCAACAGCATTTATTGAAGAAATTGGAAAAATAACAAAAGTCCGTTTGAATTTTGTTACTAGCAGTAAAAAATCATCTGCTTATGGTCAATCTGATAGAGATGATACGCCAATCCTTGATGCGGAGATTTATAAAAATGCTTTCGAGCGTGTAGAAAGCGCAATTTTTCTCAGGTCTCCCAACTAAAAAGAATACTGACAAATAGCTCTATTGGAAAACCTAAAGCATAGTTCGCTTCGCACTCTATGCTTTAGTTTTCATGTGAGTAACTTGTTAGATGGCCTTACACTCTGAACGTCTGCTTCTGGCCGATTGCGGACATTCGTTCTGATTCGAGGAGATTCGGAAAAGAGTCCGTACTCAAGTAACACTACAGCCTGTTTAAAAGCACTGAAGCCAAAGCCAAAATCGCCAGCCTTGCCTATACCGGCTCCCGATGAAGAAGTAGCGCTCATCCGAGCTACCAGCCCGACGCGGGATCAAAGGGTAATCCCGTCAAAATTCAGCGCTTCACAGTGAACCGTATTGCGGATGTCTGTTTTTCCGTCACGCAGGAGCAGCACTGTCTGCATGCCCGCTCCGCGGGCGGCATCGAGTTCTTCGGCGATGTCGGATAAAAAAAGAATATTGCCTGCGGGTAACCCGATTTTCTCTGAAATTTTTTGATATGCGCCGATCTCACGCTTGTTGCCGACGGTGGTGTCGAAATAGCCGGAAAAAAGCGGTGTCAGATCGCCGTATTCTGTGTGTGCGAACAGCAGTTTCTGGGCTTGGACCGAACCGGAGGAAAAGACATAAAGCCGCAGGCCGGCCCGCTTCCATTTTTTCAAATGGCGCACGGCGTCTTCGTACATGTGCCCCTTGAAGTGGCCTTTTTTGTAACCGTCTTGCCAAATCATGCCCTGCAGGCTTTTGAGCGGCGTGATTTTCTTGTCCTCGTCAATCCAGCGGATAAGCTGCTCGATGACTTCCATCTCGCTCAGGTTTTTCCCGCTGATTCTTCCAACTTCTTCCAGTTCCCGCTGCACGGTGGGTTCAGTCGCGTGGGTGCGCACGAACTCCGCCATGCGTTCGCGCGCGTACGGGAACAGTACGTCCTTCACGAAGGACAGCGACGACGTGGTTCCCTCGATGTCGGTCAGAATAGCTTTGGTCATTTCATGTACCCTTTTTTATAGTCGTCCGCGCCGATCCTGGAGCGTAAAGCCCGGCAACGATTCGCGCACGCCACGCGCCAGTGCGATTACTTTGTAGAGCTCGCCCATCTCATGCGGAAGCGTGAGTTTTTTGACTTGCTGTGTCAGCGTCAGGTGCGCGCGCGTATCGTTGGGGTCAGATGCGCCCATGATCTGCTCCATCCCGCTGCTGAGAAGAAATGCCGCCTGCGAGGTGTAACCGGCGAGCGCAAGCCCGGCCCCGGTAGCGGCCTCGGCGATGGCGCTGAAATCCACATGCGTAGTGATATCCTGCAAGCCGACAAGTCGCAGTGGGTCGTCATGGGCCTGATGCCGGTAGTGGCACATGAGCGTTCCCTGCGATCGCTGTGGGTGATAAAACTCCGAGCGCGGGAATCCGTAATCGATGAGCAGCATCGTGCCCTGCTTCAGGATGTCGGCGATGCTGCGCACCCAGGCCTCGGCGCACAGATTGATTTCCGAGGTGTAGCCTGCCGCCAATCCAAGCGGCTCAACGCGGGCTCGCACAGAGGCGCTGGCCGGTTTCTCTCGCCACACAAAGTGTTCGTTTTCCCATCCAACGTATAACTCGCTAATGTCGGTTTCCGTGACTTTGAAGCGAGTAACCGGCATGGCATCCAGCAATTCGTTTGCCACCACCATGCCGCGGAATTTGTCGGGAAGTTCGGCGAGCCAGCTGATGCGTCCGAATAGATGCGGTGCCTTTTGCCTTATGGTTTCGATCTGATGCGCGCGCAGGTCGGCGCTGAGTTCCAGAATAAGGTAATGTTTCGGAAGCTGGCCCAATGACTCCAGATCAAGCAGCAGGTCCGCGGCCAGCACGCCACTGCCGGCGCCAACTTCCAGAATATCGCCGCCGCCCAATTGCCTCAGCAAGGCCTGACACGGCCGCGCGAGACAGCGCGCGAACAGCGGGCCCAGTTCCGGCGCGGTCACGAAATCGCCTTGTTTACCGAATTTAGTTTTCCCCGCAGCGTAGTAACCGAGTCCCGGCGCATAGAGCGCCAGTTCCATGAAATGGTCGAAGGAAATTTCGCCGCCCGCTGCCGCAATCTCTTCGCGCAGGCGCTGCGTGATTTTGTCGTGTTGCGCCTGTTCCTCGGCCGTGAGCAACGGTAATCCGGGCGATTCGGGCTTTTTGGATTGACCGTTGTGAGGGGATGAATTCATTTTGAAAGACTATTGGCTCAAAGGCTGGCAACCGGTATTGTGCCGAATTCAGGAACTATACTGGGTTTTATGCCGGACAATCCCCTCGAAGGCAAGGTGGCCCTGATCACGGGCGGTGCGCATCGCATTGGTGCCGCCATCGCACGTCTATTGCACGCCCAGGGCATGAAGTTGGTGATTCACTATCACACCTCCGAAAAGGCCGCCCATGCACTGCAGGCGGAGTTACACAAGATCCGGCCGGAATCGGTAATGCTGGTGCGTGGCGACCTCAATAACGGCGAACGCCTGGCACGCAATCTGATATTTGAAACCGTCGAATCCTTCGACCGGCTGGATGTGCTCATCAACAACGCCTCGCGCTTTTACCCGACGCCCGTGGGCGAAGCCACCGAGTCCCAGTGGGATGATATTGTGGGCACCAACCTCCGCGCGCCGTATCTGCTCGCTCAGGCGGCGGTGCCGCATCTCAAGAAATCCGGCGGGAGCATCATCAACATCGCGGACATTTACGGCGATCGTCCTCTGATCGGTTACCTGATCTACAGCGTCGCCAAGGCCGGCGTGGTCATGCTCACCAAAGCCCTGGCGCGTGAACTGGGCCCGGATATACGGGTCAATGCCATCGCTCCCGGCGTGATTCTCTGGCCTGAGAGCGATCTCGACGAGATGTCCAAGCAACGGATCATCTCGCGTACGCCGCTCAAGCGTTCCGGGGATACTGACGACGTGGCGCGCACGGCGCTCTTTCTTATTCGCGATGCCGGCTTTATCACCGGACAAGTGCTGGCGGTGGACGGCGGGCGCAGTGTGGTGATGTAAGTCCTGTGCTTACTGCTTCGGGTCGAAATCTTTTTTCCCCATCTCTAGTTTTCCCGCATCGAACTGTTGCCACATCCGGGCGCAGGTGAGGCCTGTCTCGGGATGCCTCAACTTCGGCGCGATATCCGCCAGCGGTCGCAGCACAAAGGCATAACGCTGGACATCGGGATGCGGCAGGTTCACCTTGTCGTCGTGTCTTACCGTGTCTCCGTAGAGCAGCAGATCAAGATCGAGCGTGCGTGAACTGGAGCTGTTTTCCTGGCGCACGCGTCCAAGCCGGGCCTCGATCTGGAGAAGCGTTTCTTTGATATGTTCGATGGGATCAACGCTGTCAAAACCCGCCACAAGATTGAAAAAATTCTCGCCCTCGAATCCAATGGCCTTACTTTCATAAACGGGGGAAAGTGTGAGGGAGCCGTAGTGTGTGGCCAACTCGCGCACGGCGCCGCGGATGTTTTCTTCCTTGTTGATATTGCTGCCGATACCGACGTACACCCGTGGCACGGATTTCAGGCCTTGCCGCGTTCGATGATCACGCCCACGTCGGTGGCGCCGCGCACGGCGCCTTTCTTGTTGACGCGCACCCGTACCCACTGAAGCTTGAACTCGGTCAGCAGGATTTCCGCAATCTTTTCGGCCAGGGTTTCCACGAGCTGGAATTGCGAGTTGCCGACGAAATCAATAACACGCTTGGAAACCGCCTTGTAATTGAGCGTATCTTCGATTTTGTCACTGGCGGCCGCGCGGCGAATGTCCGCGGCCATGTCGAGATTGAGAATGATGGTTTGCTTGACGCGGCGTTCCCATTCCCAAATGCCGATGATGCACTCGATCTTGAGGTCGTGGAGGTAGATAATATCCATGGGCCGTCACTATAACGAAAAACTCCGCGTACTTTAAACAATGTGGCTATATTTTCTTCCGTTGCTGGCCTACCTGCTCGGCTCGGTGTCGAGCGCCGTGGTTATCGCCCGTCTCATGGGCCTGCCAGACCCGCGCGAGACCGGTTCCAAGAACCCGGGCGCGACCAACATCCTGCGCTACGGCGGTAAATCGGCGGCCATCCTGACGCTGGCGGGCGACATCCTGAAAGGAGTGATTGCCGTGCTCGTGGCGCAAGCGCTGACAGCGGACGCCATGATCATCACGCTGACTGGTTTTGCCGCGTTCATCGGCCATCTGTTTCCGGTTTTCTTCGGTTTCCGCGGCGGCAAGGGTGTCGCCACGGCGCTCGGTGTCTGGCTCGCGCTCAACCCATGGGTCGGGCTGGCTTTGATCGCTACGTGGGTGCTGGTGGCGCTGTTGTTCCGTTATTCCTCGCTGTCGGCCTTGATGGCGTCGCTGACCGCGCCGCTGTACGTGGCATGGTTGTCACCGAGCGCGCCGTATCTGGCGACCATGATCGTCATGAGCGCGATTTTGATATTCCGCCACCGCTCGAATATCCGCAATCTGATCGCCGGTACCGAGAACAAGATCGGACGTTAGTTCAGAGCCTCTAACAAAATGAAATAGACAGGATTAACAGGATTTTTCAGGATTTATAGGATTAAGGATTTTAAAAATTAAGAAATAATCCTGTAAATCCTGTCTGATTTTTTCTTTTTGTTGTGGGATTCTATGTTTTAACTTAAACCGTACCGATTTCCTCGATGCCCCAGCGCGCCCGCGCACCAAATGACAGTGGCTCATGTTGCCCCCTGGCCAGACGCAAATAGCCGGCGTAGGCGATCATGGCGCCGTTGTCGGTGGAAAATTCCGGACGCGGGAAGTACACGCGCACGCCGAGTTTTTCCGAAAGCTGTTTCAGGCGCTCACGCAGTTTCAGGTTGGCACTGACGCCGCCGGCCACCACCAGTTGTTTCGCGCCGCTCCGTTCCAGTGCCCACTCGCATTTGATGGCCAGCACATCTACCGCGGCCTCCTCGAACGAGGCGGCGATGTCGGCGATAAATGGTGGCGTGAGAGCCTGGTTTTTCACCGCGGTTACCACAGCAGTTTTCAGGCCGCTGAAACTGAAATCGAGCCCCGGATGCGCACCGTGAGTCTTGCGTCGCTCGGTCATGGGGCGCGGAAACGGAAATCGTTCAGGGTTTCCATCGTGCGCCGCCTTTGCAATCGCCGGACCACCCGGATAACCGAGGCCGAGGAGCTTGGCGGTTTTGTCGAAGGCCTCGCCCACGGCATCGTCCACGGATTCACCCAGAATGGTGTAACGCCCCAGCGCCTGCACATCGGCGAGCAACGTGTGTCCGCCGGAGACCAGTAGGGCGGTGAACGGGAACGCCGGCGGGTCCGGCTCCAGCATGGGTGAGAGCAGATGCCCTTCCATGTGATGTACGCCCACGGCCGGGATGTTCCAGGCGTAGGCCAGTGACCGGCCCAAGGCCGCTCCCACCAGCAGCGCTCCGGCCAAGCCCGGACCGGTGGTGTAGGCAATGCCGTTAATCTGGTCTGGGGTAGTTTTTGCTTCCTGCATGACAGCCCGAATCAACGGCAGGACTTTACGAATGTGATCGCGTGAGGCCAGCTCCGGGACCACCCCGCCGTAATCGAGGTGCAGCTCGATCTGGGAAAATAGCCGATGCGCCAGCAGGCCATTTTCGGAATCGTAGAGGGCGATGCCGGTGTCGTCGCAGGACGTTTCAATACCTAGAACCCGCATTATGTTTCCTCAGCTAAGACAGGCAAAATCCACGCGATGTGCAGGATGCACAAGTGCCGCGGGCGCAGGGATGCGCAGGAGCGGCCATAGTGACGATTTTACACGGGCAGGGCCCATAACACGGGCTAAGATGTACAAATCCGGCCGGAATCTATAGAATCGCCGCCTTTCCGTAACAGACCGGCCTGCCGAAAACAGGCCCATTTCAGAGGATACAGATGCCTTCCGTCCGGGTTAAAGACAACGAACCATTCGAAATGGCTCTGCGCCGTTTCCGCCGCTCGTGCGAAAAAGCGGGCGTGTTCACCGAGATGCGCAAGCGCGAGCACTACGAGAAGCCGACTGAAATCCGCAAACGCAAGGCTGCTGCCGCACGTAAGCGCGAGCTCAAGAAGCTCATGCGTCGCACCAATCCGCGTCCTCCCGCGCCCGCTGCCACCACCTCCTCCCGCCCCTGATTTGCTTTCCTCTCTTGGGCGATGAGCCTTAAGGAAAAAATCAAAGACGACATCAAGCAGGCCATGCGCGACAAGAATGAGTCGCGCCTGGGCACGCTGCGTATGCTCAGTGCCGCGATCCAGCGACGCGAAGTGGACGAGCGCATCCAGCTCGACGACACGCAGGTTATCGTCGTGATCGAAAAGCTGGTGAAGCAGGGCCGTGAGTCGATCGAGCAGTACGTCAAAGGTGGGCGTCAGGAACTGGCCGACAAGGAATCCAGCGAGATAGCCTTGTATCAGGCCTATTTGCCGCAGCAATTGAGCGAGGCCGAGGTCGACAAGCTCGTTGTCGAAGCCATTGCCGCCACCGGCGCGAACTCGGTCAAGGACATGGGCAAGGTCATGGGTGTACTCAAGCCCAAGCTCCAGGGTCGCGCCGACATGGGGCAAGTTGGAAGTAAAGTTAAAGCCAGGCTCGGCGCCGCCTGAGCTGCATCGCATTTCCCCCGGTAAAACCGCTCAAAAATTAATTACGTACCCGCGCATTGGCGGCCTGTTTAGAATAGCCGCATGGCCGGTCGCATCCCCAAGCAGTTCATTGATGAGTTACTGACACGTTCTGATATCGTGGATGTTATTGATTCACGCGTGCCGCTGCGCAAGGCCGGCAAGGACTATAAAGCCTGCTGTCCGTTCCATGAGGAAAAAACCCCATCTTTCACGGTGAGCGCCGACAAGCAGTTTTACCACTGTTTCGGCTGCGGAGTGCACGGTTCGGCCATTGGTTTTCTGATGGACTACGATCACATGAGTTTCGTGGAGGCAGTCGAGGAGTTGGCCGCACGCGCGGGTCTCACGGTCCCCAAGGAAGCGGGCGTGGCCTTCGAGAAAGACAAAGACACCGGCGCGGACCTGATTGAGCTGATGCGTGAGGCGGTGCGCTTTTACCGGCAGCAGTTGCGCGAACATCCCCAGGCCGGCCGGGCGGTGGAGTATCTCAAAAAGCGCGGCATCACCGGGGAGATCGCCAATGAATTCAATCTCGGTTTCGCCCCCGATGGCTGGGACAATTTGCTGCGCACCCTGGGCAAGGACGGGGAAAGTAGTCCTACTCGCTCCGCGAGTTCGTCTTTTCATAAGTTTAGTCGCGAGGCGCTGGTGCGCGCCGGCCTCGCCGTGAAAAAGGACAGCGGCGGATACTACGATCGATTCCGCGACCGCGTCATGTTCCCGATCGAAGATCACCGCGGGCGGATTGTCGCTTTTGGCGGGCGCGTGATCGATGATGTACAGGGAAGTACAAATGCCGCGGAAGACGGGATGTCGGGAGCGTCCAAGGGCGGTCCGAAATACCTCAACTCCCCGGAGACGCCACTGTTTCACAAGGGGCGCGAACTCTATGGGCTGTTTCATGCGCGCGACGCCATCAAGCGAGAGAACCGCGTCATGGTGGTCGAGGGCTACATGGATGTTGTGGCGCTCGCCCAGTTCGGCATCGATTTCGCGGTGGCGACACTCGGCACCGCCACCACGCGCGACCATCTCGAGCGCCTGTTCCGGCACGCGCCGGAGGTGATTTTCTGCTTCGACGGTGACCGCGCCGGACGCGAGGCCGCCTGGCGCGCACTGGAGAATGCCCTGCCCGTATTACGCGAGGGGCGCCAGATCAGTTTCCTGTTTCTACCAGATGGCGAGGACCCGGACACGCTCGTGCGCAAAGAGGGCCGTGAGGCGTTCTTGGCGCGCCTCAAGACGGCCCTGCCGTTGCCGGACTACCTTTTCGATAGCCTGTCGCGCCAGGTAGACCTGGGCCGTCTGGACGGACGTGCCCGGTTGGTGGAACTTGCCCGTCCGCTTTTGTCCAAAATGCCGGCTGGAGTGCTGCATCAGATGATGCTGGATCGGTTGGCCGAACTAAGCCGCATGGACCCGGGTAAATTGGCTGTAAGCGCCGGCGCCCCCGAGCTGCATGCTTCGTCCTCGCGTGTATTCCGCCCTGCCAGCAGCGGTCCGCGTGAGCCGCCTTCCGTAGTTCGCCTGGCCATTGCCATGTTGCTGCAGCGCCCCGATTTGGTACGAAATGTGCACAATGCGGATGCCTTGGCTGACCTGGACATGCCGGGGATAGCGTTACTGGTGGAATTGCTGAAGGTGGTAAAAACGACAGCAGAACCAAATACAGCCTCTATAATAGAGAATTTTAGTGATAGTGAGCACAAACAAAATTTGGCGAAGCTGGCATTCTGGCAGCACCCGGCCTTGGAGCAGGATCTTGAAACGGAATTTAGTGGTGTTATGAATCGTCTTGAAGAAGCTTCCGCTTGGCAAAAAACCGAACGGCTTTTACAGAAAAAGCATACCGGTGGGCTGAGTCAGACTGAAATGGATGAATTGGCACGATTATTGAGCCTCAAGAGAGATAATTCCCGCCTATCACCTTCTCGCCATTGAAAAGGTTGGGACAAGTAACCACTTAGGCTATACTTTCGCGTTTTTCGCGAGCTTTTACGTTTCAACACAACGCCTTAGACGGCGACACAGGTTATCAATTCATGGCAATGGATCAGGAAACACAACGTTCACAACTTAAAAAACTGATCATTCAGGGTAAAGCGCAGGGTTTTCTCACTTATCGTGAGATCAACGACCATCTGCCTGAAGATGTTCATGACACCGACCAGATCGAGGCGGTGGTGAACATGATCAACGACATGGGTATCGCGGTTTACGACGAAGCGCCGGACCCGGACACCCTGTTGCTCAAAACCACCGAAACCCCTCCGCCGGCGGAAGACGAAGAAGAAGCCGCGGAAGAGGCGGAGGCGGTTGTCACATCCGCCGTGGACAGCGAATTCGGACGCACCACCGACCCGGTGCGCATGTACATGCGCGAGATGGGCACGGTGGAACTGCTCACGCGCGAAGGCGAGATCGATCTTGCCAAACGTATTGAAGATGGCGTGCGTCAGACGACCGAGGCCATTGCCGCCTGCCCGGCCGCGATCGCCGAAGTGGTGCGCATGATGGATCTAGTCGAGATCGACCAGATGCGCCTGACCGATCTGGTGGTGGATTTCGTCGATCCTAACGCGGTCGACGCGCCCCCGCCCGAGCCCCTGGTTGTGAAGGCCGTGGTCGACGATGACAAGGATGATAAAGATGACGACGAGAGCAGTACCGACAGCGAGGAAGAGACTGGTCCGAACCGGGAAGAGGCGCTGATCCGTTTCGCGCGCATCCGTAAGCTGCACATCAGCCTGCTCAAAGCCATCGATAAAAATGGCGATGACAGCCCCGAGGTCAAGCGGGTTCAGTCCAAAGTCGCCGACGAATTCATGCAGATCAAGTTCGTCGCCAAGCAGATCAATCGCCTGGTTGAGTATGTGCGCTCGCTGGTGGAATTTGCCCGCAGCCAGGAAAAGGCCATTATGGATATTTGCGTCAGCAAGGCACGCATGCCGCGCAAAACCTTCATCAAGATTTTCCCTGGCCACGAAACCAACAAGCGCTGGGTGAAGAAGGCGATCAAGTGTGGTGAGGGCAATTCCTCGGTCATTGAAAACAATACCGACGCTATCCACGCCGCTCAGGACAAGCTCAAGAAGCTCGAAGTTCGTGCCGGCATTCCGATCGCGGCCCTCAAGGAAGTCAACCGCCGCATGTCCATCGGTGAGGCCAAGGCGCGGCGCGCGAAGAAGGAGATGGTCGAGGCCAACCTGCGTCTCGTGATCTCGATCGCCAAGAAGTACACCAATCGCGGCCTGCAGTTCCTGGATCTGATCCAGGAGGGCAATATCGGCCTGATGAAGGCGGTGGACAAGTTCGAATACCGCCGCGGCTACAAGTTCTCGACCTACGCCACCTGGTGGATCCGCCAGGCGATCACGCGTTCGATCGCCGATCAGGCGCGCACCATCCGCATCCCGGTGCACATGATCGAGACCATCAACAAGCTGAACCGCATCAGCCGGCAAATGCTGCAGGAAATGGGCCGTGAGGCCACGCCGGAAGAGCTGGCGAGCCGCATGGACATGCCCGAGGACAAGATCCGCAAGGTGCTCAAAATCGCCAAGGAACCGATCTCGATGGAGACGCCCATCGGCGATGACGAAGATTCGCATCTCGGCGATTTTGTCGAGGATGCCAATTCCATTGCGCCGCCCGATGCCGCGACCGGCAGCGGGCTGAAGTACGCGACCTCGGAAATTCTCGAGACGCTCACGGCGCGCGAGGCCAAGGTGCTGCGTATGCGCTTCGGCATCGGCATGAACACCGACCACACGCTGGAAGAGGTCGGTAAACAGTTCGACGTCACGCGCGAACGCATCCGCCAGATTGAGGCCAAGGCGCTGCGCAAACTGCGCCACCCGAGCCGTTCCGAGCATCTGCGCAGCTTCCTGGACTAATGAGATTTACTCCAACTTCCCCTCCCCCTTGACGGGGGAGGGGAAGGGGTGGAGGTGTGAAGTGCCATCAGCATCACGGGCCGGTATAATCCGGCCCGTTGTCTTTTGGGCCTGTAGCTCAGTTGGTTAGAGCAGGGGACTCATCACAATGGTGCGCTCATATCGAAAGGTATGAGATGAACGGGATGAATTCAGGGAAACCGTAGCAACCCAGTTGCCGGCAACCCTGAGCCAAGCCGGGAGTACACTTCCGGAAGGTGCAGAGACTACCTGAGGGCTTAAGTGCCCTTAATCACAGGCATCGAGCGTCCCGCGCCCGAACGACTCATCTGGATGCTGGTGTGTCGAGGGCGATGAGATAGTCCACTCCTGCTGGAAACAGTGGGGCAGAGTGAATCCCTTGGTCCTAGGTTCGAGTCCTAGCGGGCCCACCATTTTGTTCGGCGTATCCCTGCGCCTCACCCGCGCTTCGCGCGGGTTGTGGGGTGTGTCGGTTAGCGCGTCCGGATCACGGTTCGCGCTGTTCAAAAAAGGTTCGAGCTTCGGTTAAGATGGTCCACCAATTTACTCACAGGATCTGTCATCGCAGGCGGATCTCCATTTTTAATATTAATCGATCTGCATCATGAATCTGCCAAGCAGAAAGATCGTGGTATTCCGGGCGATGCTGCTGACGGCGTTGATCGTGATCACGCATCTCGCCACGACATCGGAGCAATATCCGGTGGTCGAAGACATCAGCGACAAGGCCAATCATATTTTGGCGTTTTACGCGCTGGCCTTATTGCTCGATTTTTCGTTTCCGGACCTGAAATTCGGGCTTGCCAAGGTGTCGGTCTTGCTGGGTTACGGTTTGGCGATCGAATTCATCCAATATTTCCTGCCGTACCGCTCAGCCTCGTTGTTCGACGTGGCGGCCGATGCCGCCGGTCTGTTGGTATACTGGTTTTCCCTGCCTGTCTTGAGGCAGGTTCCCTGGATTCGGACGCGCTGGGATTTTGAAACTGATAAAAACTGAAAAGATTTCACACGACTAATGTTCGCCATACGCATTATTGGAATATTGTTGCTGCTCCTGACGGCGGGATGTGTCGGGGTCGAGCGCGCGCCTCAGCAAACCGGCGCGCTACCGGATGCGCCGGTGACAGCCAAGCCCCCGGTCAGCGAAAGTATCTCCAGAAATGAAGTCCCGGAGACCCAGGCCCCGGTAATTCCTCCTCCATCCCCAGCCGTGGCGCCACAGAAGAAACCGAGTGCCACGACCGCCTCCGTGAAGTCACCCGCGTCGGCACCGGCGCTGGACCTCACGGCGCTGGAAACGCGGCTCAAGGAAACCAAGGCCATCGGCGTGTTCACCAAGATTACGCTTAAGAACCAGGTTGATGACCTGCTGGAACAATTCCGGGGGTATTACCAGGGACGGGTCAAAACCACGCTTTCCGAGTTGCGGCCGCCGTATGACCGGCTGCTCCTCAAGGTGCTTTCGCTATGCCAGGACGGCGATCCGGAGCTGGCCCGCGCAATCGTGGCGTCGCGCGAAGCGATTTGGGGCATCCTGGCCGACCCGGCCAAGTTTGCCACTCTCTAATCTGAAAGCAGGAGAACAGCGATGAAAAAATATATCAAAGCTTGGGCCGTGATGATGGCGATAACGGCGTTTTTCACTGGACCGGCGCGGGCGGCGGAAGACACGGCGCTCCTCAAGGACATGACATCCGTGATTGCGCTCCTGGGCTTGCCTTGCGGCAAGGTCGTCAGCGCCACCAAGCAGGGTGACAATGACCATATCGTGTCCTGTCAGGATGGCAACCGCTACCGGGTATTTCTGAATGCCGAGGGCCGGGTCGTGGCGGAGAAAAAATAAGCGGCTGGCAATAATAATCTGCCATTGCTGCCATGTCCCCGTTCTTCATCCAACACGCTTTGTCGTTTGCCCGGCGGAATTGAGCCGACGTGAAACTGACCCCGCAAGAACTGAATAAAATTTCCGATCTGACGCTTGAGCACTACAACCGCAATGCCGAGGATTTTCACGAAGGCACGCACGATCACGACGTCAGTCAGAATATCGCCGCGCTGTTGCAATACATCGAGGGTGAAGCGCCGTTCACGATACTCGATTTCGGCTGTGGACCGGGGCGCGACCTCAAGGTGTTTACGGGGCTCGGTCACCTCGCGGTAGGTCTGGAAGGCGCCGCGCGCTTCGCCGAGATGGCGCAAGCCCACGGCAGCGGCGAGGTGTGGCGGCAGGATTTCCTCAAGCTCGAATTGCCGGACAAGCATTTCGATGGTGTTTTCGCCAACGCCTCGCTGTTTCATGTTCCCAGCCAGGAGCTGCCGCGCGTGTTGCGCGAATTACACGCCACGCTGAAACCGCGCGGCGTGCTGTTCAGCTCGAACCCGCACGGCCGTAACGAGGAGGGCTGGAACCGAGGTCGCTACGGCGCGTTTTACGATCTGGAAACGTGGCGCCGCTACCTGTCCGCCGCAGGCTTCGAGGAACTGACCCATTACTACCGCCCCACGGGCGTGCCGCGCGAACAGCAGCCGTGGCTGGCGAGTGTCTGGCGCCGTACGAGTTAGCCTGTCAGGCGAACGAGGCTTTTTGCTTGTCGTACACGCACTGCACGGCCGCGTTGGACTTCGCGGTCTGCTCTAGGCCGTGGCACAATCCTTCCAGCGCTTCGCCCGGCACCACGAGCAGCATGTAGCCGTCGGGAATTTCGGTGAAGGTGCGCATGCCGGCGCAGCCGAAGGACAACACCGTCTCGGCGTGATGGTAAGCCAGCGCGAGCGCGCCGCAGGCCGGCCGCCCGGTGGTGCGCAGGCCCTTGCCGGAGTTCCAGTGCGCGCTGCCCATGGCTTCCTGAATCAGCATCACTTGCCGGCCGTCGATCCACAGCAGCACGAGTTCCGGTGTCGTAGCCGCCGCGCTGAGCGGCGTGTAGTGCCAGGCCTTGTGCTCGGGCAGGCGCGGCAGCGCCGGCACTTCTTCGGGCAGGATGTAGGAAACGCCGGTCATGGTTTGCACCAGCGCGCCCAGCGCCTGCATGTCTTCGCCCGCCAGGGAAAATCCCATGACATGCGCGCCCACCTTGCAGTTCGTGTGCGACGCGGCATCGGCGGTGAAGCGCGTCGTCTCGGCGCGCCGCCAGAAGCTACACGCCGATGGCGCGGGCACAAGTCCCGTTGTAACAGATTCGGAATCGCTGGCGCCCGAGACACCCACGGGATCGTGAGCGAGCTGCAATATTTTTTTGAGTTGGCTGTGTTGTTCTGCCGGCGTCATGAATGGTTCCTTGTGTTGGTTGACCGTATCGTGATCCTTGAAATCCGCGCCAAGCTAATCGTTACCGGGGGAAGATTCAACGCCACACTTGATACGCGTTTACTCCGCGGCCTTGGCCTAGGGAGGAATTGACGATGGAGGCGGTCTGACTCCTGGATGTCGCTATAAATAGCTAAAAGTGCCTTAAAAATGGTTAAAAATGATGTGTTGATGCCACACCCCGGGAGTGACTTATAATCGCGCCTGATTCCAATTACCCACGGCGACAACCCCGCCAGATAACCGGGCAAATAAACGCTTATGGCCCCCTCAAGGGTCAGGCCACAAAAATTACCGACACAGGAAAAAACCTCATGCCCATTAAGGATCGTCTCCATCGAAGTGAGCTTGCTGTTCCCGGGAGCAATCCGCGCATGCTCGAGAAGGCGCCCACGCTCGGCGCCGATATCGTTTTCATGGACCTCGAGGACGCCGTGGCGCCGGCCGACAAGGAGCAGGCGCGCAAAAACGTCATCCACGCCCTGCTGCACCACGACTGGTCGCGTTGCGCCGTGTCCGTGCGCATCAACGCGCTCGATACGCATTTCTGTTACCGCGACATCGTCGATCTCGTGGAGCAGGCCGGCAAGCATCTCGACACGCTGCTGGTACCCAAGGTCAACACCCCCGAGGACATCTATTACGTCGCCACCATGCTGTCGCAGATCGAGGCCGCCAAGGGCCTCAAGCCCATCGGCATCCACGCGCTGATCGAAACCGCGCGCGGCATGGCCAACATCGAGGACATCGCCGCATCCTGCCCTGAACGCATGGAAGCGCTGGTCTTTGGCGTGGCTGACTTCGCCGCCTCGACCCAGGCGCGCGTCACGCACATGGGAGGCGCCAATACAGATTATGCCGTGCTCACGCACCCGGAGGGCGGCAAGCGCGAGCGCCACTGGAACGACCAATGGCATTACGCGCAGGCGCGCCTCGTGGTGGCCTGCCGCGCCTACGGCCTGCGCCCGATCGACGGGCCCTTCAGCGACATCCAGGACCCGGACGGTTTCCGCTCCGCGGCACGTTCGGCGGCGGCGCTCGGTATCGAAGGCAAGTGGGCCATCCATCCCTCGCAAATCGCGCTCGCGAACGAAGTCTTCACGCCCACCGAGGCCGAGGTCACGCGCGCCGAGCGGATTATTGCGGCCATGGCCGAGGCCTCCAAGAAAGGCTTGGGGGCGGTGACGCTCGACGGCCGCATGCTCGATGCCGCCTCGATCCGCCAGGCCGAGGTCGTCATGGAGAAGATGCTACGAATCAAAATGGGTCAGGAGCAGCCGGCATGAATATCCATGAATTCCAGGCGAAGGACTTGATGCGTCAATACGGCGTGCCGGTGCCCGCGGGCAGCGTGGCGCACAGCACGGAGCAGGCGGCCGCCGTGGCCGAAGAACTCGGCGTCAGCCGCTTCGTGGTCAAGGCACAGATTCACGCCGGCGGCCGCGGCAAGGGCGGCGGCGTGAAGATCGCCCACTCTGTTGACGAAGTGACCGCGGCCACCGATGCCATGATCGGCCGTCCGCTGATCACCGCCCAGACCAGCCCGCAGGGACAATTCGTGCGCCGCGTGCTGATCGAGCAGGCCGTCGATATCGCGCGCGAGGCCTATTTCGGCATGGTCATTGACCGCGCCAGCCAGCGCATTACCCTCATCGCCTGCGACGGCGGCGGCGTCGAGATCGAAGAGACGGCGCGCAACGAACCGGCGCGCATCCTGCGCGAAGTGGTGGACCCGGCGGTGGGCTTGCTCGACTTCCAGTGCCGCAAGGTTGCCACGCATCTGGGCTTGAGTGGCAAACAGCTGCCGGTCGCGGTGAAAATGATGAAAGCGCTGTACCGTTGTTTTCGCGACAACGACGCCGTGCTGATTGAAGTCAATCCGCTGGCGACCACTCTCGACGGCCGCCTGCTGGCGCTGGACGCGAAAATGCAGTTCGACGACAACGCCATCTACCGCCGGCCGCATATCAGCAACCTGCGCGATTTCGACGAGGAAGACCCCAAGGAAGTCGAGGCCGGCGCGCATGGCCTCAACTACATCGCGCTCGAAGGCAATGTCGGCTGCATCGTCAACGGCGCTGGGCTGGCCATGGCCACCATGGACGCCATCGCCCTGCACGACGGAAAGCCGGCGAATTTTCTCGACGTCGGTGGCGGCGCCTCGCCGGAGAAAGTCACCAACGCGTTTCGGATTGTGTTACTGGATAAAAACGTTAAAGCCGTGCTCGTCAACATCTTCGCCGGCATCAATCGCTGCGACTGGGTGGCCGAAGGCATCGTGCGGGCCATGCGCGAACTCAAGGTCAAAGTGCCGGTGGTGGTGCGCCTTGCCGGCACCAACGTGGAACAGGGGCGCGCGGTCCTGGCCCAGTCCGGTCTGAAATTTCTTACTGCCAACAATCTCGACGACGCCGCGGCCATGGCCGTGCGCGCCACCAGCGGAGCTACTGCCCATGAGCATATTCATAAATAAATCCTCGCGTGTCGTGATCCAGGGCCTGACCGGCCAGCACGGCAGTTTCCACGCCGAGGAATCCATCAAGATCGGCACCAATGTCGTGGCCGGCGTGACCCCCGGCAAGGGCGGCAGCAAGCATCTCGGCATCCCGCTGTTCGACACCGTGCACGAGGCGGTGGCGAAAACTCAAGCCGACGTCGCCGGCATTTTCGTGCCGCCGCCGTTTGCGGCCGACGCCATCATGGAAGCCATCGACACCGGCATCCGCACGATTGTCGTCGTCGCCGACGGCATCCCGGTGCAGGACATGGTGCGCGTCAAGCGTTATTCCGCCGGGCGCGACGTGGTCATCGTCGGCCCCAACACCCCGGGCCTGATCACGCCCAATGAATGCAAGGTCGGCATCATGCCGGCGCATATCTACAAACCCGGAAAGATCGGCGTGGTCTCGCGCTCCGGCACGCTCAATTACGAAGCGGTCGAGCAAATGGCCGAATACAAGCTGGGGCAGTCCACCTGCGTCGGCATCGGCGGCGATACCGTCACCGGGACGGATTTTCTCACCGTCATGCGCGCCTTCAAGGACGACCCCGATACCGAGGCGGTAGTGATGATCGGCGAGATCGGCGGTAGCCAGGAGATCGAGGCCGCCGCCTGGGCCAAGGAACATCTCGGCAAGCCGCTGGTTTGTTTCATTGCGGGGATCACCGCCCCGGCACGGCGACGCATGGGCCACGCCGGCGCTGTGATCGCCGGCCCAGACGACACCGCCTCCGCCAAAATGGAGCGGATTGAAGCGCTCGGTGCTTACGTTGTGCGTAACCCCTCAAAAATCGGCGAGGCCGTGCACCGGGCGGTGCAGTAGCGTCATCACACGATCTATCGAATAACTAGATTGACGGTGCGGGGTCTTGACACCATGATGGTGTAATAAAAGGCACCGTTTAGGGTGTTCAATTTTAGTTAGGCGACCTCGACGGCTCGCATGGAGGATTAACGATGACCGCGACTGAGAAGCTCACCAAACTGCGGCTCGCGATAAATGAAAACCTCCGCGTGCAACGTGGCGGAGCCGACCCGGTTCCCTATATTGACGTTGGCAACGTCCTGAACGACATCGGATCACGGCAAAATCACGCAGTCTTCGCTCGCCGAGGATGCGGAAAAACCCTCTTACTGCACCACTCCAGCCGACGACTCGATTCATCTATCAAGTCGGTTTATCTGAACTGCGAGGACTTCAAACGGCACTCGTTTCCGAATGTGTTGATCGAAATCCTAGACGCCTTGTTTGGAGAGCTGGAGAGCCACCTAACCGGCTGGTTCGGCAAGAAGAAGCAGTCGCAGATCCTCATCGGAGAAATCCGAAAGGAATTCGGTCAACTCCGCACCAGGGCGGATATGCAGGAACAGAATGTCCGTGAATCAGTTGCTCGCGAGCACAACGCGTCAGCCAACGTAGGAGCATCTGTTTCTTCCGCTCCGGCTTCGCTGCGCGCTGGCGCTGGCACGGCCGAGAAGATGAAGGCCGAGACCGAACGAACGTATCGAACCCTAGACAACAAGATTCGAGAGCTCGACACGAATCTCCCGAACCTGAAAGCACAGATCCGCAAGTTCTTTGAACTTTCAACAGCGGTCAAGGGCGTGTTCCTTCAGATCGACGATTTCTACCACCTGAATCGAGTCGATCAACCCCTGGTTATGGATTACATCCATCGTTTGTGTAAAGACCTCCCTCTCTATTTCAAAGTGGCCACTCTCAAGCACGCATCGACCTTGTTCGCAGACCGTGATGGTCAACCGATTGGTGCCCAGGAACGCCATGACTACCAGCCGATCAACATCGACTTCACCTTCAGCGATTTCCGAACGACTAGGGATCAGAATCTGAGGATCTTTCACGAGTTTGGAACTCTCGCCGGAATGACCGCGGCCGAATTCGATACCCTCTTTAAGGGGGAAGGGTTTGTGCGGCTCGTACTTGCTGGTGGTGGAGTGCCGCGTGATTGCCTGTCTATGTTCCTTGAGGTGTTAGAAGCGGTCCAGTCGGCTGGTGGCGATGGTCGCATTGGGAAAGACGAAATTCGAATTCTGAGTCGATCGAACTTCGAACGCCGAATCGAGGAACTAAAGCAAGATTCTGAGGGGCGCGAGCAAGACTCGTTGATTCGAGGAATTTATGTGCTCCGCAAGTTCTGCATCGACCGCCAGACAAACGTCTTCCTCGTCTCCGAACAGATGATGCAGCAGGAAGATCAGATTCGCGGACTGATCTATCGACTCCTTGACTATCGGATTATCCATAGCGCCGGCTCAGCTTTGACCCACAAGTCGCAGGCCGGGACATTTCAGGCCTTTGCAATCGATATTGGTTGTTATGCCCACATGAGAAAACTCCACGGACGCTTCACAGAGCTCGATCTCGCGGATTCCTCCGCGAAGGAAAGAATGCGATCTGCTCCAGTCCTCGACGCTGCACTTTTCGACGAGCTGTGGAGGGGCGCGCCCGCCAACACAGAGAGGGCCTTACTTGAGGAAGATGGGGAAACTGCCTAACAAGCCGATGAAGCCGAGGAAAGATGGGGTCAGCGAGGAAAGATGGGGTCAGGTCTTGCATTAACACATCGATCAAGTCGTCAGAGTTGTTGAAACCTTACGCGCTCACTCCCTGATGTACGGTATTTTCCCGGCGGCCAACACATCCTCGACGCGCCGCGCACTAAGCTTGCTGCATTACGGAACCAGACTCAGGCCGCGCGCCGCAACGGTTTAATCTTCCTGCGCGCTTTTTGTTCCGCCTGCCACAAATCGTAAGTGGCCTGCATCCGCAGCCACGACTCCGCCGATCCGCCCAGCGCGGCTGCCAATCGTAAAGCCATGTCCGCGCTGATTCCGGCCTTGCCGTTTAACACGCGCGACAAAGCCACGCGCGTTACGCCGATGTGCTTGGCGAACTTCGTCACCGTAATCCCGGTGTCGGCGAACACCCCATCTTTCAGTACCTCGCCGGGATGCGGGGGGTTGTGCATTCTATGCATGACATGTCTCCTCAATGGTAATCGCGATAATCCACGAGCACGGCGTCTTCGCCTTCGAAGGCGAAAGTCAGGCGCCAATTCTTGTCTACCCAGACCGCCCAATGACCATTCAGGTCGCCCTTGAGCGCGTGACACTTCCAGCCGGGCAGATTCATGTCGCTGGGCGTCTGCGCTCCATCGAGGCGCGCAAGCTGCAGACGCAAGCGCTGCGCGTGCGCCGGCTGGATTCCAGCTTTACTTCCCGTTCGAAAGAATCGCTCCAATCCTTTATGCCGGAAGCTCCTTAACATGTTGAAAGTGTATAGCGTAGGTATACAAGCGTCAACGCCCAGGATCGTAAGGCGGATTCGGCGCCCCGTGCTCATGGGGTGTCTTTGAAGACTATCAAGGCGTATCTTAAACAAGATTGACGGCGCGCTAAGAACTAGACACCATCCTCACTCCACATCAGCAAGCCCGACCGCCGCCGCATGCACGACCAACCCCTGAAGATTCTGCACAGCGTCTTCGGCTACGAACGCTTCCGCGCGCCGCAAGAAGAGGTGATCGGCACGCTCATGGCCGGTGGCGATGCGCTGGTGCTCATGCCCACCGGCGGCGGCAAGTCGCTGTGCTTCCAGATCCCGGCCATCGCCCGCGCCGGCACCGGCATCGTGGTGTCGCCGCTGATCGCGCTCATGCAGGATCAGGTGGCGGCGCTCACCCAGGCCGGGGTGCGCGCGGCGTTTCTCAATTCCACGCTTGATGCCAGCCAAGCGCGCGCGATCGAAGCCCAGCTGCTGCGCGGCGAGCTCGACCTGCTGTACGTCGCGCCCGAGCGCCTGTTGCTCGATCGCACCCTGGATTTGCTCGCCCACACGAAGCTCGCGCTGTTCGCCATCGACGAGGCGCACTGCGTCTCGCAGTGGGGCCACGACTTCCGTCCCGAATACATGGGGCTCAATGTGCTGCACGAGCGCTTCCCCGACGTGCCGCGTATCGCGCTCACCGCCACCGCCGACGAACCGACGCGCCGCGAAATCATCGCGCGCCTCAAGCTCGAAGATGCGCGCGTCTTTATCAGCAGCTTCGACCGCCCCAACATCCGCTATCGCATCAACCAGTCGGGCAACGGCCCCAGCGCCCGCGACCAACTGCTGCGCTTCATTCGCGACGAGCACGCCAACGACGCCGGCATCGTCTATTGCCTGTCGCGCAAGCGCGTGGACGAAATCGCCGCCTGGCTCGCCGCGCAGGGCCTGGCCGCGCTGCCATATCACGCCGGCCTCGGATCGGAGGTGCGCGCCGCCAACCAGTCGCGTTTCTTGAATGAGGAGGGCGTCATAATAGTTGCCACCATCGCCTTCGGTATGGGCATCGACAAACCGAACGTGCGCTTCGTCGCGCATCTCAACCTGCCGAAGAGCGTCGAGGCCTATTACCAGGAAACCGGCCGCGCCGGTCGCGACGGGTTGCCGGCCGACGCGTGGATGATCTATGGCCTGCAGGATGTCATCACCCTGCGCCAGATGCTCGAAGCCAGCGATTCCGACGATGCCCACAAGCGCGTCGAGCGCCACAAGCTCGACGCCATGCTCGGCCTGTGCGAACTCAGCACTTGCCGCCGCCAGGCGTTGCTCACTTACTTCAGCGAGACGCTGCCCAAACCCTGCGGCAACTGCGACACCTGTCTCGAACCACCCGAAGCCTGGGACGCCACCGTCCCCGCGCAAAAGGCGCTGTCGTGCGTGCACCGCACCGGGCAAAGATTCGGCGTGAATTATTTGATCGACGTGCTCCTCGGCAAGGACGACGACCGCATCAAGCGTTTCGGCCACGACCGGCTCACCACCTCCGGTATCGGCAAGGAGCTTGGCCAGCAAGAATGGCGCGGCGTCTTCCGCCAGCTCATCAGTCGCGGCCTGCTGGCCGTGGACCTTGAAGGCCACGGCGGCCTGCGCCTCACCGACTTGAGCCGCCCGGTGCTGCGCGGCGAAGCGCCCCTGATGCTGCGCCGCGACGCCAAACCCGAAAAGGCGAAAAAAACCAAGACCGCGCGCGCCGCGCGCCGCCCCTTCATCCAGGAATCCGACCGCCGCCTGTGGGAAGCCCTGCGCGCCCGCCGCCTCGAACTCGCGCGCAAACAGGGTGTCCCGCCCTACGTCGTCTTCCATGACGCCACGCTGGCGGAAATGGTCGAGCGTCGCCCCCAGACCTTGAGCGATCTCGCCCACATCTCCGGCGTCGGCGAGCGCAAGCTCGCGGCCTACGGCACGGACTTCATCGCGATTGTCCTGGCACATGGCGCAAGCGTCGGGGAAGCCGAAGCCGTCGGCAACGCCAACTAACGCCAGACGGCGGGGAGCAGATTTTAATAATCCGTACCAGAGAGGATTTAACGCTAATAGTCGAACTGACTAATATCTGAAACAATTCCACTGCATCATCGGGCCAGTGGTTGCTGAAACCTTAAATGCTCACGCCCTTCCACAACGGCATCACCACTACGCGCCGGCGTGCGCGGCACGAAAAATAAATCCGAGGTAATTTGAATCCTTCGGTAATGATTCCCGCTCGCCGCGCGATCCCTTTTGCGATTTCGTACATACGGCGATAAATTTCCCCCATCACGGCTATACCGGTTTCTCTATGCAGCACACAAAAAAAGACCGTCTCGCGACGGTCTTCTTATCTTGCTAGTACTGCCTATGTTTTAAGGGCTAAATGGTTGGCTCCTGTATTACAGCCATGATGCTCTTTCCGTTCTTATGGAACGGTAACGGTTGTCGCATCAAGAACAACCGCCGTCTGAGCCAGCAGCCTGCCGTTGATCGATGCGCTGTTCCCAAAAGTGATCCCTGTGGCGCCCAGTATGACTCCCTCAAAATGGGTGTTCGCTCCAATGGTCACAGCACCGGAGACCTGCCAGAAGATGTTCTGGGGCAGTACGCCACCGCTCAGGATAACGTTCTTGGCAGCAGCCATGTCGAGCGTGCCTGCCACCTTAAGGATAAAGACATCTGTTGCGGTGCCATTGAAAGTGAGATCCGTCGGTATGGTAACGTCGCTCCCCCATTCGTAAACGGTTGCACCACCGGGAATAGCGTTGAAGGTTAAACTGGTAAGCGTTCCACCACCCACGTTGGTCGTTGCAGCCGATGACGCTGTCCGTCCAGCGGCGTCGGTGTACGCGGCTTCCATGTTGAGTACGGCCGTACCGAGATTAGAAGGAGTCGGTACCTCGTAGTCGGCCGCGTATAATTTTCCGGGTGCGACCACTTGAGCGGATGTCGAATAGACATCCGAATTGTCGGGCGCCGCTGTTTCCGACCATCCCGTTAAGCCAACCCTGGCGGTTGGGCTCAATCCAACATTCCCGGTCACTACCGAGTTTGGAACGGTTGAGACGCCCGCTTTTGCCAGAATCGCATAATGGCCGGCTGCTCCAAGGGACACGTTGCCCGCTGCCGTACTGACGGTTCCCGTTGGGCCTTCGACGGCGCTTGGGCCACCAGACCCGCCACCACCACCATCGCCATTGTTACCGCATCCGGCCATCAAACCAGCTAGTGCTAACGCCAGCAACCAGCTCCGTGGTTTTGAATAATTTTCGAATCTGTTCATGTTCAACTCCTGTGTTGTACGATGCCGGAATAGGCATCGACTCGATGTAATCGGATCGATGAATTCGCAGTTCATCTTGCCCTGATTGAAATCGGGTCAATGGGCTGCGAAACCATCCATGATTGAATCACTTCTACTCCCTTCGTCCTTGGCGAACCGTGCGCTGTCGTACATAGGGCAACCTAATTCTGAGCCGCGAGCGACTATATGGCGGGAATTCTCACTGCGAAAAAAAAGCCCTGCATTGCAGAGCGTAAAGGGGATCATTGTTTTGAATCTATTGGGTGGTGCGCGTACTCGACACCTCGATATCTACGCGGCGATTCTCGGCACGGCCTTGCGCGGTCGCGTTATTGGCGAATGGTTGACGCTCGCCTTCGCCTACGGAGTCGATGTGACCACCATCAACGCCCTGGCTGATCAAGTAGGCTTTGACCGCCTCGGCGCGTCGCAGAGAAAGATCAATGTTATATTCAGTGCTGCCGACGCTATCAGTATGGCCTGTGGAAGTAATGAGTCCGAGTTCAGCCCCCGCCAGATTCAGTTTGCGGACAACTTCGTCCAGCGCTTCCTTGCCTTTCGGCTTGATTTCGGACTTGTCGAAATCGAACATCGCATCGGCGTCCATCGAGATCTTCTCGGTCACGGGAGCGGGAGCGACAGCGACAGGGGCCACCGGCACCGGTTCGGCAGGAGCCGCCGCCACCTTGGGCATTAAACCCGGATCACATTGGGCCGTGGCCAGCTCAGGCGTCCAGTGGCCGGTGCGTACACATTCGCCGTTTGAGCTCCTGACCATGTTATTACCCTGGTCTTTCCAATATCCTGCCTGGTCGGCATTTGCATCCATGGCCACCGCACCCAATACCAGCGCTGTCATCAGCGGCAGTGCTCGTTGTTTAAATGTCGTATTCATACATTTACCTCTCTCAAACTCAAGTTAGTGCGGCGCCGTAATCCAGGCTTCCGCTTTAATCACTTGATCCCGAAGAATCGCATGACACCTTTTGTTACACATAAATTCTGGCGGATTAAACATCGGCCCTACTTTTTGATGTTCATTTTATTTTCGACGTTTTTGACACCGTTCACAGAACGGGCGATTTCGATGACGCGCTCTATCTGCGCCTGATCCTCGACAAAACCGCTTAACTGCACGGTACCTTTATGCGTCTCGACCTGCGGATCCAACCCCTTCACCACCGGGTCCGCGAGCAACCCCGATTTGATTTTTGTGGTGATGATGCTGTCATCGATCGTCGTCCCCACGCTCACGTTTGGCGCTGAACCGGCCGTAGTTTCCTTGCGATTGTCGCAGCCGCCGACAAAAAAAACTGCGGCGGCGCTCAAGAGTGAAAGGTTTAGCAAAACCAGTTTGCGGTTAACTCTCATGCTGGTATATCTCCAGGCACTGAATCAGCAGATTCAGACAATTCAAGCCGTCCATGAACGTCGCCATTGTTCCTGATCCGCTTTCTGCCGGTCTGTACGGCTTCGCACATACAGCAATAGGTTCTCTGGCTAAGCTGCCGTAATAATCGTTAAGTCTTGTCAGAATATTCTCTAGCGGGTTTTATAAAAAAGATTTTCCGCGGATAGCGGTAAAACCAGCAGCAACATGAAATCCTGGCGCCCCTGACGATTCTCAAGATTTTATGCTCTCGGTGATTTTCAATACCTCGCAGCCGATACTCCAGGAGCAAGCGTGATTTGTAACTTTCTCGCATCACCAATCGTTATGCAGGCGCACGCCGCAAGCGGCGCGTTCTTCTGCGTCTGTCAGAGCGGGCTTCTTCTCTCACAAAAGACACATACGCGGGGCAGGTGTCGCATAGGTCGCGCCGGCTTCCCCGTGTTTTCATCATGACCGCCCCGCGTTTATCTGAAGTTGATACTGAGTCCAGGAGCAGTACTGAGACCACCGCTCCGGTCATAAAGACAACCACACAAAATCTGCCCCGTGGCTCGCGCAAGAACGTAGCGATCACTGTATTGGCGGTGTTGGCCCTCATTGCGGCGCTTTATCTCGCGCGCGCCTTCTTTGTGCCGTTGCTGATTGGAGTCCTCGGCAGCTACATGTTGCGCCCGGTGGTGGATTGGCTGAAGGCGCTGCACATACCGCGGTCTGTGGCGGCGGCGCTGGTTCTCATCGTGCTCGTCGGCAGCTTTTCCTGGATCGCCTATGCGTTGCGAGACCAGGCCACAACGATGATCGAGCAGCTTCCCGAGGCCGCCCAGAAGCTGCGGAAGACGTTGAACGACGCACGCGACGGTAGCCCGACAGCGTTGCAAAATATGCAAACAGCCGCCAATGAGATTCAAGGGGCTGCCACCGATGCCGGCTTGAAGCCGGGAGCGCGCGTAGTCGCGGCTCGCGAGCCCGAGCCTACCGCCTGGCTGCGCGACTACGCACTCGCGCAGTCAGCGCTGTTGATCGCAGTTATCGCTCAAACACCGATCGTGTTGCTACTCACCTATTTCCTGCTCGCCTCGGGACAGCACTTTCGGCGCAAGCTGGTGCAGTTCGTCGGGCCGAAGCACCAGAATGAGACCGTGAACATCCTCGAAGAGATCAACGTGCAGATTCAGCGCTACTTGCTCGTTACGTTCGTCTCGAACACCTTGATCGGCGTCTGTACCTGGCTGGCTTTTCGTGCGCTGGGAATGGAGCAGGCCGGTGTTTGGGGCTTCGCCGCTGGCGTGCTGCACTTTATACCTTACCTGGGCCCGGTGCTGATCGCGCTCGCCAGCGGTGTAGCCGCGTTTTTGCAATTCGGGTCGCCGCTCAATGCGCTCGCCGTCGCGGGTGTCTCGCTTCTGGTGGCGGTCGCGATAGGAATGGTCTTCATGACCTGGCTGCAGAGCCATTTTGCGCATATGAACGCCGCCGTGCTGTTCATCGCCTTGCTGTTTTTCGGCTGGATGTGGGGTGTATGGGGCCTGCTGCTCAGTGCGCCGCTGGTCACCATCGCCAAGGTGATTTGCGATCGTGTTGAATCGCTCAAACCGGTCGGTGATTTGTTAGGACGCTGACCTGACGACGAAGCAAGCGAACGCCAGCATGTAGCGCGTCTCGGCGATCGCGCGACGGTAAAATAATTCCTCGATACTTTCTGATTTCCCCTGAGCGTTTCCTGCATTAAAAAAATTCAATCTGTGTTCGTCAGCGCACTGAGACGTGTTGCATGTTCAGTTTAGATATCTGCGTCGCCGTCAAGTGGTCGTTTCCGCGCCTGGCGGCGTGAATGGAGCATCGCTGGGAAATGAAGATGGAAACATAACGTGCAGGATGAGGATGCAATGAATACACCAATCCGGGAAACAAGAGCCTCGCGACTAAAACAGTACAGTTTGTTTTTATGTTTGATGACCTTGGTAATGGCGCCAAGTCATGCTGCTACGGTGTCTTTTTATCTGAACGAGTCAAATCGTCTCGCCGATGGCGTTAATTACCTTTCGGTCAATCTTACTGAAAACCTGACGGGGGGTGTAGACGTTCTGGCTAAAACTTTAGGCCCTCTCAATGACCTGCAAAGCTGCGGATTTGGCATTCAAAAATTCGCCTTCAATTTCGATGACGGAACCATGGCCGATGTCACGGGTTTGCCGGATGGCTGGATGGTCAAAAGCGATCGTGGCATGAATGGGTTTGGGAGATTTGATACTGGTCTTTTAGGCTTGAAAAATGCACGTGCTGACACCTTGAGCTTCACGGTCAATGGCGTCGGCATTGATGACTTTGAATCTCTTTTTGCAGTAAAAGTCGGTGGCCTGGATTCCAGATTTGGCCCTTCGAGTGCATTTTTCGCTGGTTCTTTGGAAAATGGTTTCTCCAGTCCTGCCGCAGGTAATACTAACGTGAGTCTGGCTGCGGTGCCGGTGCCACCCGCAGTATGGTTACTGAGTTCCGGTCTCTTGGGACTTATTGGTGTGGCGCGGCGTGGAAACAAAATAACCGCTCCAGGGTAATAGGCGAGCGCCGGCGTGGGATCTTCACCATTGCCGGTTTTCAACACAGACTCTCTTTCACTATCGAAATGCGTATTTCGTGTGCCAACGTACATACACCGCAAGAATTTAATTATAGGGTTCACATCCATCCATCCATCATACAAACTTTTCTAAGGAAGAAATATTTATGAAAAAATTTACTATCACGGCAATTACCGTTGCAGTCGGTCTTACATTCAGCGCCGGCGCGATGGCGGGGACCATGTCAAAGAGCGATTACAAGACCGGCATGAACAGCATTGCGGCCGAGTACAAATCCGACAAGACCATCTGCGAATCATTGTCTGGTAACGCCGAGGATATATGCAAGGCCGAGGCCGAGGGAAAAGAAAAGGTCGCGAAGGCCGATCTCGAAGCCCGCAACAAGAACACCAACGAAGCCCGCTATGATGCGCTCGTCGCCAAAGCGGATGCCGATTACGCGGTCGCCAAGGAAAAGTGCGATGACCAGGCCGGCAACGTCAAGGATGTCTGCTTGAAGCAAGCGAAGGCCGCGGAGACCGCCGCCAAGGCCGACGCCAAATCGCAGATGAAGACCTCGAAGGCGGACAATAAAGCCAACAAGGAATCCGCCGAGGCGCGCAAAGAGGCGCGGGAAACATCCGCCGACGCGCGCCAGGATGCCGCCGCGGATAAACGCGGTGCCGACTACTCGGTAGCCAAGGAAAAATGTGACGCCCTCGCCGGTGGCGCCAAGGACGGCTGCATGAACGAGGCGAAACTGAAATACAGCCGCAAGTAAACATCCAATCCACCCGGCGCCAGACTGACTGACGCCGGGTGGAGTGTGCACAGAACGGTGGAATTGGCGGCATGCCCCGCCGCGCCGGATCTGCCGCACTCCAGGTGGATTTCCCTGTGAACAGATGTATGGCAAAGAGGCATTTCCAATGAAAACGATACATGTATTTTCAATCGGTGCGATTGTCGCCACATTAATGCTCGGCGGCTGTAGCACCATGTCGCCACAACAGAAGGATACGGCGATCGGCGCCGCCGTCGGTGGCGCGGCGGGCAATGTGCTCACGGGCGGCAGTGCCGCCGGAACGATCGGTGGAGCAGCCGTTGGCGGCATCGTGGGACACGAGACCAGCAAATCCAAGAAGTAAATGGATGAGTCAGGCGTCTGGCCTCCCGTTCCCATGACCGGATAAAAAAGTCCGCCGTGGCGTCCATTCCTGGGGGCACTGCGACAGTGAAGCATCGGCCACCGCTGCCGGCGGACATGCCCTGTTTACCACAACATGCCAAGGAGTAACTCTATGGAGCCGTCTACGCTGAAAAATTTGTCGAAGGAACAACCATTGTTGTCCGACATCCAGACCCTGCGCAAGGATGCGCGCCAGCACATCGAAGGCGGTGCTGTCACGTCGGGCTACGCGGCAGACCGCAAGACCGTGATCAAGCTGCTGAATGAAGCGCTGGCAACCGAGATCGTCTGTGTGCTGCGCTACAAACGCCACTACTTCATGGCCACCGGCATCCACGCCGAGCCCGTGGCGGCGGAATTTCTCGAGCATGCCAACGAGGAAATGCAGCACGCCAACCGCATCGCCGAGCGCATTGTGCAGCTCCGCGGCGAGCCGAACTTCTCCCCTGACGGATTGACTGCGCGCAGTCACGCGGAATACGTCGAGGGCGATTCACTCAAGGGAATGATCAAGGAAGACCTGGTCGCCGAACGCGTCGCCATTGAGAGTTATCGCGAGATGATCGCTTATATCGCTGAAAACGATCCGACCACACGTCGTATGCTCGAAGAAATCCTCGCCAGCGAAGAGGAGCATGCCGACGACCTGGCGTCGCTCCATGAGGGGTTGAAAGACTGAAGTTTTCGGTGGCCCGGCATCGCCGGTCCATGATCGTTCTTATACCCCGTCCCTCTGGGCGGGCCTCACACACCTTGGCGACTGTCAGGAGCAATTCACCATGATTCTGGAAACCAGAAAGTTGTCCACTTATCCATTTGTCCTGGAGCCACTGCCCTTCGCCTACGACGCGCTCGAGCCCTACATTGACGCGGCGACCGTGCAGCTTCATCACGGCCAGCATCACCAGGCATATATCACCCACCTGAATGCGGCACTCAAGGATTACCCCGAATTTCATGGCTTCAGCATCGAAGAACTGCTGCGGATGCGCAGCGAGATGCCCGTTGCGATCCGGCAGACGGTGCACGACCAGGGCGGCGGTCACCTCCATCATCAGTTATTGTGGAAGATGTTGAAACCCGGCGCTGCCGGGGCCGAGCCCGACGGCGCGCTGGCGATATCGATCGATCGCGACTTTGGCTCCTTCGATGCATTCAAGGCCAAGTTCGCTGAAACAGGCGTCAAGCATTTCGCCTCCGGCTGGGTATTTCTGGTGGTGAATCCGGCGGATGGAGAGCTGGAAGTGTTTGCCCGCCCCGACCATGACAACGTGCTGCTGGAAAGAAAGCCGGTTCTCCTCATCAACGATCTATGGGAACACGCCTATTACTTGAAATACCAAAGCCGGCGCGCCGACTACCTCAATGCTTTCTGGAACGTCGTCAACTGGAAGTATGTAAGTCAGCGACTGGCCGGCGTGCTGGCCGGCCAGTCGCAGCCCTGGCCGATGACTCAGAAATTCAGCCACTCAGTACGTTAACGCACTGAATGTTTTCAGGAGAGGAGGATAATCGCTCATAACGATGATCGGTCTTTGAAACCATGAACGAGTCAACTCCCGGTTTCGAAGCGATGCGGAAGCTTTCCTGACGCTGATCTCCGCCTCTTTCCTGCTTGGCATCGCTATCAGCGTTTCTCCGGGCTGTACTGCCCGAAAAGGCGGTCAATGTGAACACGCAAAATAAATCTTCGTACCTGCTGATGCGAGTCACCGGCGTCACCGCGATCCTGTTCAGTGTCGCCGGCATCATGGGATGCAATATGGATAACCCGGGCAATAACGCCGCGCCCACCAAGTCCTCGGCTTACTCATCCAGGACGAAATGCACCGATTGCGGCCGGATCGAGTCGGTACAGGAGGTCGTGACGCGTGGCGAAGGATCCGGTCTCGGTGCTGTCGGCGGGGCGGTCGTGGGCGGCGCTGTTGGTCACCAGGTTGGCTCCGGCCGGGGACAGGACCTCGCGACAGTGGCCGGTGCGGTGGGCGGTGCAGTCGCCGGCAACGAGATCGAGAAGCGGGCGAAATCGACCAAGAGTTATGCCATCACCGTCCGCCTTGACGACGGGTCGAGCCGCGTGTTCTACGAAGCCAGTCCGCCGACGTGGCGGCCGGGCGATCAGGTCAAAGTCACCAACGGGGCGATTCAGTCGAACCGGTGAAATCGGTGCTGGTGCGATGAAACGCAGTAATGGCTGTTAAGCGACGCCGCTGTTCTCATTGAACACAGCGTCACCACAAAGAAAAGGAGAATTGTCATGTTATACACGCTCGCTGTTGTTTTGGTCGTCCTGTGGCTCCTGGGGCTTGTCTCCTCCTACACCATGGGCGGTTTTATTCACATCCTGCTGGTACTCGCCATCGTGGTCGTGCTGCTCAATGTCATCGGCGGAAGAAGGGCCCTGTGACCCTCTCGCGGGACCGTGCATGAATATCAGGTAGCAGGAACGACGGCCGGTGCCTCCCTTCCCGCATGCCTTACACAGAGAAGGAGAAGTGTCATGTTGAAAATGAGTATTTTGATCGGCACACCGTCGGCGATCACATATCTGGCGTCGAACAATTCACAGCAGGCAGAGAATATTTTATATATTTTCGTGCTATCCATAGCGGCACTATTGGTGGCGATTTTGTCGCATATCAACGAAAAGTCCAGACCGTAACAATTAAGGAGATTTTCCGATGGACAAGACGATCTCGCTCGCCATTCTGGCCGCAGGAATACTGCTGGTCGTCTTCGGCATCAACGCATCGAATTCAATCAGTTCCGACATTTCCCGGGTTTTCACCGACGCACCGACCGACAAGGCGATATGGATGCTGGTCGGCGGCGTTGTCGTGACGATTATCGGCCTGGCGGGATTGCTGCGTGGTTCGAGAAATTAAGAAGTTCGGCCTGATTTTTCATCTACACCAGTAGTCTCTTGAATAACAGGTTATAACCGAAGAACGAGAGCCTGTCATGAGCGCGCCGTGCGCAAGACTGAAAGTCTTGGCCGGTAAGGCGCTGGTCGGAAAAGGATTATGTCTCAGCGTAATGCGTGCTATCCCGACATCAATGACACCCACCAGACAGTGACAACCCTGCCTGCTCTACACGTACTCCTTCGGAGAGGCCAGATTCGGCGCACTCGCATGGCGCGCCGCTGACGAACTCTCAGTAGATCAACCCATCCGCGACGCATCGCAGGCCGGCGAGCCCAAACGTTAGTACAGCCACCGCGTCACGCGAATATTTCTAAGCCAGAGAGGTTACTCCGATGAATCAGACCGATGCGGTCTTAATCCAATGGATACTCGGTCATGAGAGTCCGATGGTATCGCATACATGAAACAAGCAGGATCCAACGCCATGAAACAAGGGGCGCATCTCTCGATGATCCGCAGCTTCCATCTCGCGGACTGGCTTACGTTGGGGAATGCAAGCTGCGGCGTCGGCGCGCTGTTCTCCGTGATGACCTATTTGCAGACCCCGGATGTGCGGCACCTGTTGTTTGCCTGCGCCTTGGTGGCGCTGGCGTTTGTATTCGATATCCTCGATGGCCGCGTCGCGCGTTGGCGTCAGCAAACCTCGGCACTGGGACAAGAGCTGGATTCCCTGGCTGATGTGATCTCCTTCGGCGTCGCGCCGGCGGCCATCGCCTATGGAATCGGCATGGACGGTCTTTGGGATCGCGTGATTCTGCTTTACTTCGTGGCGTGCGGTGTGAGCCGTCTTGCCCGCTACAACGTTACCGCCGCAACCCTGTCGCAAGGAAGCGACAAGGTAAAATATTTCGAGGGCACACCGATCCCCAGCTCACTGCTGCTTGTCATCGTCATCGCCATTGCCGCCGGGTACGGTGCGATCGGGAATAATCTCTGGCTGGGAATGATCCACATTGGTCCGTGGCAACTTCACCCGCTGGTGTTGATGTTCGCGGTTTCCGGCACATTGATGATCAGCCGGACACTGCACATTCCGAAACTCTGATATCTTTGCTGTCTCGATTCATCCCGTGACATCAACCCGGCTGGAACCCCGTCAAACCTTGTTGATATGCCCGTTCTCATCACCGAGGGCGTATTCCGCGCCAAGAAAATGCGTGGAGGAAGAGGCAGCGAGAGGCTGACGAACCCAGAGTAGTGTTCAGCCTAGCAGGCTGCTGAAAAAGTCATTTCCTTCTCCCTCCGGGAGAAGGTCAGGATGAGGGGGACCTTAAAACAAGTGCTTAAGGAAACTCTGATTAAGGGATTTTTTCACGCGAAGCCGCGAAGGACGCGAAGAAAACCCCTGACGATTCAAACAGAAAGAATTTCGCGAGCTTCGCGTCTTCGCGTGAGAAATGCATTTCAGGAACTTTTTCAGAGCTTCCTCAGCGTAATGCGTGCTATCCCGACATCAATGACACCCACCAGACAGTGACAACCCTCAGCCTGCTCTACACATACTCCTTCGGAGAGACCAGATTCGGCGCACTCGCATGGCACGCTGCTGACAAACCCTGAGCAAGGACTCAGGGCTGTACCCGCAGGCGTCTTGGAGACGACCTGCGCCTATCGGCGGGCGCTTCAAAAACAATAAGCGAGGCCTGCGCTCACATAGTAATTCGATCCGCGCTCTACAAGCGGACTGCGCGCGGCGTCACTGTGCAGGCGTCGCGATTCCATGCTGCCGACCATAACCCAATCCTGGTTCAGGTCGACCGACCAGAGCAATCCGAAACTTGCAAACAACAACCCGCTTCCGGCATTGAACGCCGGTAATCCCGTGGCGGCGGACTGCTGCGGTGAAATGCCGTAGAAAGATCCAGCCGACTTCGCATTCGCCCACGTCGCTTGTGTAAATACCCCTGCCGTAACACGACCGCCGCGGTAGACCCCGGCGCTAAGTCGGAGGTCCATCTGGGCGCCCAGGTCGGAGTCGGTGTGCTGCCGCGTGCGTGCGAGCAGTGTGATCGGCATGGGATCGAAATTGTGATCCCATTCCACTTGCAAGCCGATTGAAGCTCCAGGATTGATGTCCGAAACGTTGTGGTCCTTGAGGAAACCGGATTCACTTGTCTTGCGCCCTGGTTCGTAGGCCAGTTGCGCGCCGGCATGGAGCCCTGGCGCAATCGCCACCCGGACGCCTCCCTCAAGCACGCCCTGGGTCGAGCGCACAAACCAGGGCTGCCCGAAGTATCGGACAACCGGGACCAACTCTATGTGTTGCGCTGCCGAACCATCGTATGCCGGTCGCGTGCGCAGACCGGGGCCCAGCAGGGGATCATTGGAAAGCTCGGCCAAAGCGGCCAGCGGGACAGTTAAACCGAAAGCGAATGTCACGGACCGGATCAGGGCAGGGGACGATCGAAATACAGATAGGTCAGTATTCATAGGAAGATGGATTAAGAATCGAAGCGTTGCAAACAGAAGCTGCCTGCAGTGTCTCGAAGCATTCATGATGCGCTGATAATCCGGATTGTTCAGTACGCCACCGCACAGTATGCGATCAGGCCGTATTGTCTGTGTGCTGGCACGACGTAGCGTGCTGCCAGCCGACAATACGAGATGAAATGATAAAATCCTCAAATGGGTCGTGTTCGATACGGGTGCACGTCGCCTGGTCCAGCGCGATCATTTCCGCTTTGCAGCTACATGCAACACGCCCCTTAGTTCGCCATATCAGGAATACCCCCGATTATTCCGCCTTGCGCTATGTGCGACAGCGAACGGATGCCCTTTAAAGATTGTTGGATAGTCCATGCTCTCTTTACCCTAAAGATAAGGACAAATCATGAAAACCAAACTCGCGACAACCTGTTTCATCATCAGTACCTTGTTGGTTCCCGTTGCGGCCTATGCCGAGGATAAAGACGCGGACCGTATGCATCCCATGACATACGTCAAAGACTCTGCCATAACAGCCAAGATCAAGGCCAAGTTGGCTGGCGAAAAGATGCGCAGTCTGGCGCATGTTAGTGTCGACACCGACAGCAACGGCCAGGTGTATTTAAGCGGAAACGTGAGAACTCAAGCCGATGCAGACAAAGCAGTTGTCATTGCGCACAACACCGAAGGCGTGAATACCGTCACGAGCAAACTGAAGATCAAGAAGGATGATTAAGGCTGGTCAATAGCAGGTACTCAGCTGATTCGGATGCGTCAAACGCGTAGCTCATACCTGCGCGATCCGGCCCCGGTTCCACAGAATCGAGGCCGGTTTTTTCTTTAAACGTTCGAAAACGCGCAAGTTCTTCATACAGCCATTGGTTACTGGTAACCGTTGCGCCGCCATTGCACCTAACCTTATACGGTTGGCCGCTAAAACTGCTTTTCGTTGCAGCCATTTCAATAAAGTCCTCGGCAGTATGGATCAGATTTCTTGCCGCCAGGTATTTGTATTTGTCGCGCAAATGCTCTTGCGCCGCTTTCGAGTCGCGCCACGTGCCATTGCGATAAAACTCACAGGCGGACCCATCGATATAACCAAGCAGAAAATTAACCTCGATTTGCACATTTGTCGGGGGCTCCGCACGCGCCATTGGCGCCAGCGAAAGTCCCAGCATCAGTACCGCACTTAATGTCAATCGTAAGTTCATAGTTCAATTTGCGGTGGCAATAGTGGCGGTAACTTACTCCGTGGACCTGGTTTGTTCGATCTCCGGTTTGACCGTGGTCAGCCCCAGGTTTTCCCAATCCTGCATGCCGCCGCGATACCAGAGGATTTTGTGCGCCGGGTAACCGATTTTCAGCAAGTCCCTGATATTGGTCGGCGACTGTCCGCACCACGAGCCGTTGCAGAACATCACCAGCGTTTTGGCGCCGTCGAAATTCCAGAAGCCATCCTGCCGCTTGACGTTTAGTTGTTTCTCCAGGATTTCCTGCACACCAGTCGAGCCGGACTTGCCAATGTCGAGCTTGTCCCACGGAATATTTATCGTCCCGGGAATAGTTCCCTTTTCCACCCAGTCGGGTGTGCGCGAATCGACTACCATGACCGATGCATCGCCGTCATATAGCTTCCTGAGAAACTGCAACACTTCCAGTTCACCGATGGTTTTCACGCCCGGCGCCAGCTCACCGGGTTGAATGCAGAACGGCGGACATTTGCGCGAAGTCCTGGCGAAATCCGGATTGACCGTGTTGTTCTGATTCTGATGGCGCATGATGGTGACCTTCCGACCACGATGCATCACGTTCACCGACGCCAGAGCGGCGGTAATGTTCACCTCCAAAGCCGGCGACGCGCCCGACTCAATCAACCCGGGCGGCAAAGCGGTTAAAACAGGCTGTTGGCTGTTTTTCATGTGCTACTTCTCCTAGAGTTAACAACAGGTGTTAATGCTCGACATCGATGCGCACAACCACAGCTGTGGAAAAATGAAATTGTAATCGCCCGCACCCAGCTACATGGATGCACGAATCCAAGGATGGTTGAGACGGAACAATGCGCTGTGGTGCGGCTAGCGTCCCAGCATCTCAATTGCGGTAAACGTTACTACCACTGACCTTTAGCGAGATTTTTGATGTTTAGATTGGTATCGCCAACTGATTTTTGTACCTTGCCTTCAATCTGTTTTGCAATGCCTTTGGCTTGCTGCTTGTCGCTGCCTATTGCTTTGCCAACTTTTTGTTGCACTTTACCGGCAGCGTTTTTCAACGTGCCCTTCACTTGATCTTTGTTCATGATAAGTCTCCTCTCGATGAATTAATAATTGCATTATTTAATAAAAAACTACGGCGTACCCATCAGCGTTGATTACAATTGCGTTCATATTTAGGAATTACTTATTGAGAGAATTGATAATCTCACTCATTCCTGCGAACAGTCTGTTCGCTGGCGCTCACAAGTTGGAGCATTCAGGGTCTTACGCCATTATCTGCATACCGGCCAATGCATCTGTCATATCGGCGATGAGCGCGAGGTTCAAAGTTCCGGCCAGGACGCCTCGTTTTTCGTCGGCGCATTGCGCCTGCCCAATCGCCGCGAATTACGCAGTTTGCTGAGTCTGATACCGTTGAATTTCCTGGAATGGGCCGGAGCCACGGCTGTACCACTTAACTCTTTAATCCCAGGCCGGTAGCTCAAAACTGAATGGATATTGGCAGGATATATACCTGGTTTATTGCGTTCTTCAGTTTCGCCCCTTGGTAGCTATCGTGCCCATTCAGACAGCGATTCCACTTTCCCACTGTTCAGATTCAAGGAACCACTTCTTAATGTTACTTAGCGCACAGAGATGGAAATCGGGAGGTTCTATTGTGTGTTAACCGGCTGTATTGATAACCATAATTAAACATTAAAAATTATCTAAAGCATTGTGGGTGCAAGTCTACATAAAACCATATTATTTTAATGTTGCGCTTGTATGTTATTACTCGCATGCCAGCTAGCGCATTTTCATATTTATTTTATAAAAATCAGACGGTAAGCAATCGCATTTTTTAAAAGGAGAAACCTGATGGGAAAATATCTGATTGGCTGGCTGCTGGGTGTCCCTGTAATCGTTTTAGTGATTATTTATATCGTTTTTAACTGACGATCTGTTAACGAAACCGGATAACGACCATTCAGCAACAGAAATGCAAATTGCTTGGTCCGGGATCCCTTTGCAGGAATCGGCATCTTGATCGCGGACGGTTCAGACGGCGCTGTCATCAAGAAGATTAAAAAAGCCGCCACCGATGCGGGCGCCAGCGTGAAGATCGTTGCCCCCAAAGTGGGTGGCGCGAAGCTTGGCGATGGCTCGATGCTGGCGGCGGACGGACAACTGGCTGGTACGCCTTCGGTGCTCTTCGACGCCGTCGCCGTTATCCTTTCCGAGGCAGGCGCCAAGGCACTGTCGATGGAAGGCGCCGCGATTGATTTCGTGCGTGATGCTTTCGGTCATCTCAAGGCCATCGCCGCCGACCCAGGCGGCCAGGCGCTTTTGAAAATAGCCCATGTCGGACAAGACGCGGGCGTCGTGGATGCCAACGACAAAGACGCATTTATTGCCGCGGCAAAGACACGCCAATGGGATCGGGAAAAGTCTGTTCGAATATTGGCATAGACGATGTTGCCCGCTGAATGGATACATGACGACCAGTGCGTCAGAACCTCTCGTCACCAGTAGGCTCTGAGCGCGCCGCGCCGTTCAGTCCGTGCCTGGCCTTGCTCACGGCCGTATAAACGACTCGTCGTGCGCGATTCACCGCGCCCAGAGGTTTATGCTCGAGAAGGGCATGCCAGGGCGTATAAGAAAGGTTCTCGCAGAAAGTCATTTGCCCGGATGAATCGAACTTCTGAGCCGGGATCGTGATTCTGGCCACGAGCACCGGGGGAGCAACGTCTTCCTTCCACTCCACGGTGGATTGCTCGATCGGAGTGCTTTCGAAATCCTTGAATGTCTGAAGGTAGAAGTTGAAACAGGCGTCGCCTGAGCTCAGCGTGCCGGCCATTGCCTGTTGCAAATAGTCCGCATCCGGCCGCGAAAAAAACCCGGGAGGCTTGGGTTGATCGCTTGAACAGGGCTTGGCAAAAAACTTGATCGCCTTTCTGCCGGATCCGATACCCAGACGGTAGGGAGTCATCGACCAATACTGCTCGTACAGAGGATTCGCGATACGCGTCCTGTTTATCTTAAGCGCCAGACGGGCGTTGTGCAGACCCAGGTGATATGCCGCCCCCAACGCATTCAATACGTTAGTTTTATCAGAAATAATTCTTTTGTGAAAAGCCTTGAGCATCGCGAGATATTGCCGGGGGCTGTCGACAAAGAAAAAGGGATGATTGATCATGACAAAGTCCTGCGTTTTGGCATCCTTCTCTTCGGACAGGATCTTCCCGCCTTCTACGCCGGTCAGCTTGATCGCCATGCCTCGCGCGTCCTTGGTTTTGTCGGGATCTACTTCCGAGCCACCATTCGAGAAACGGATCCATGCCTGGTACCGCTTGCCGGGGACAAACACTCCCTGGCGCAGCTCTTTGGGCAATCCTGTATCGACATCAAATGTGGCACGAACGCATCCGTGTGCCTTGGCGTGAGCGTCCCGCATCGCCGGTCGCCGACCGTCAGAATACCGGCGGTTGATGTAGCCTGCGATGGTGTCCGCCATGAGTTGATCGGTGTCAGCTTCACCCGGCTCTGCATGCTCCCCGAGTTCTTTATCGAGGTCGAGGTCATTTTCGGGTTCTGATGCGCTCGCGCTGGTGAGCGATCGATTTACAGGACTCTGGCAACCCAGCAGGGAACATATGCCTATCGCCATACAAATGAGACGGACACAGCATGGCGCGCTACGCTGTACCGTGCGCGTCATTTCACATGCCTTTCATGCCGCCATCCATTTTGCCGCCCTTGGCATCACCGCCCATCATTCTACGGCCACCCATCATGCCCTGCATCATGTGCATGTCGTCCTGCATCATCTTTGAGTGCTCTTGCATGAGCCGCTCGCGCTCCTGTGGACTTTTCGCATCCATGATCTTGTGTATTTGCTCGTGCATTCGGAGCATGTTTTCCTGCATCTTAGCCATCGGCATCGGTTTACCCTTTTCTGTCATATTCGCCGCCGGGCTTTTGCTCTTGTCAGATTGGTAGGTATCGTCCGCTCGGCTGAGCGAAACTGAAAGCGGTAGGGTGGCCAGTACAGCTATAAGAAAATATTTTTTCATCTTTAATTCTCCGTTAGTCAGGTTGGCAGGGAGTGCTTCAGGCAAGGACTTGGCTAAGACCCTCTATAGAGGATGAGGCTCGCTATTTAAAGACAACACGAATCATCAAACGTTCAGTTATTACCACCGGTTATTTTTTTCCAGAGATAAACCAACCGAGCAGAATGCTGAGACTGAGGGAAAGAAAAATGTAAATCCATATCCAACTGATTCCGCGCATTCCATTGATTCCTGGCATATCACCGCTGGGGAGCCCGACTGTCATTGCCCCGCCGCCGAAGAATATGAAAAGCGCCACAACCGCGATGAACGCCATAACGAGAGCTGCTTTGATGGCGGCATTCATGACAGGATCCGACGTCGCCAGCTTTGCGCCATTCGCCATAACCCGAAGCCACTGATCGCCACAGTCAGCAGGCGCCAGGGACGTGCCACAACAGTGATAACGACGGGCAGCAGCAAAGTTTCGGGGTGGCTTTTAAGGTAGTGAATTCCGTCGCGAACTTTGTCAATCATGCGTGAGAGTCGCCGCAACGAGGCGCCATTTTGCGTGATCGCGGCGCGTTCAAAGGCAATTTGCGCGACGAGATCGTCGCGCTGCCTTAGCAATGCCAAGGTTGTCGCATTGGTCATGGTGAATTCAACTGCTGCCGGTCTTTGTAGAGCTCGGCCAGGCTCGCTTCGAATAAACGCGGCTTTGATTTGAGCTTCATGTGAACCAGGCCCCCGGCAATCCCGGCACCGACCAGAAACAAGACGGTGAGGAATGCCACGGCGTGCAACCGATAGGGTGTGTCCCAATAGGCCGCGAGAACGAACAGCACCGCGAGGACAAGCGTCATAAAAGCAAAAAACAACGCCAATATTGCGCCAAATAACAGCGAAGTCAGCCTGAGTTTTTCCTCGGCAAATTCGGTCGCAAAAAGCTGCAACCGGGTGTGCAGATGAGATACCAGGCTCGCGGCCAGGTTCTTGACGGAACCGAACAACCCCACGGGCGGCGTGTCGGTGGACTGGATGTCATGATTCACAATCTGATATCCAGTGGAGCATCAACGCTTCCCGACCAAAAAGCCGATCAATATGCCAACGCCAGCGGCAATGCCCACGGAGGCCCACGGATTGCCCTTCACGTAATCGTCGGTGGCCGTCGCGGCTTGTTTGGCCTTGTCAACGACGTGTCGTTCCGCTTCCGCCAGGCTGGTCTTGGCGCTGTTTAGCTTTTCCGCAAACTTCGCCCGCGCGACGTTGAAACCTTCTCCGGATACTTTCGCCGTCGCCTGCAGCAAATCATCGGCATCGGTGACGATTGCCTTGAAATCATCGACCATTTTGCCTTTGGTCCGGTTGAATTCGCCCACTGTTTCTTCTCTCATCGGTTGTCTCCTGGTGTTAATCGATAACTGCTGGTTATGACAAGTGTCCGCCTTGCCACGAGAAAGGTCAGTGCGATGCCGTACATAGGACAAACAAAAAACCAGATACCCAGACTAAGCAAGTATTTTGGCAGCCGATGCGTTCAGGCATCAGGCGTGAGGCGCATCCAACTCTTCAATTCAACATGTGCGCGCGAATAGCGTTGACGGCCCCGTAGCAGCGGCACGAGGCGCGTTCCAGGCCCTTGCGATCGAGAATATTGATAAGGCCCCGGCGGTAGCTGATCAGTTTTTTGTTCTGCAACATCGTGGCGGCCTTGGTGACGCCGACACGTCGTACCCCGAGCATGTGCGCGAGAAATTCCTGTGTAAGCAGAAACGTGTTTGATTGCATCCTGTCGTGCGTCATCAAGAGCCAACGGGCGAGACGCGAATCCAGCTGATGGTGGCGATTGCAAGCCGCTGTTTGCGCGACCTGGGCCATGAACATGTAAAGATAGTGGTTCAACTCGATCAGCAGCGCCGGGTTGCTTTTGATTTCGTTGCGAAACGTCGCCGCCTTCATTCGCAGCGCGGTCCCGGAACCTTGTACCAGCGCACGCACGGGTGAAACGCTGATTCCTAACACCAGCGACACCCCTGCCATGCCTTCACTGCCAACCATGCCGACTTCAACGCTTGCATGGCCATCCAGCGGGGTCAGCAACGAAATGAGGCCCTGGTTGGGAAAGTAAACATGCTTAACCCGGTCTCCCGGCTCGACGAGAATGTCGCCATACGTAAGCGTCACTTGCTCACACCGCGCCAGCACACGCTGGCGTTCTTCGTGGGACAACGCCCGCAGCACGCTATTGGCGACGGCGGTTTGTTTCGCCGTGGACGTCGAATTTCGTTTTTGCATTGGATTATCGTATACGCCAACACCGCGTGATTGCGGTGCGTTGGCGCACATAATGACGGAGAGGGCCGGCGTCCGCGATCCGGGTGGTTTGACCAGGGTTGCTCGACCCCTGCCGGGTGAGATGAGAAATTTTCCAGCAGGCTGACTTGGGGGGAAGGCGCCGATGCCATGCCGGCGAAACCCGTATCCGCCTGAAAAATGGCGGTGATCTTCCTGTCAGGGGGCGAGGGGACTTAATCAGAGTTTCCTTAACTCCTCCAACCAGCTTCTAACTTCATGTTAAAACAATTCGCGTTCGCTCGGGGGCAGGGACTGAGCCCATCATTCCGGTTTGCGCGGGGGCTGAACTTGCCTTTTCACTAGGCAGCAATCGATCGTACTCTTTCTTGACCACCGCATAACATTCGCACACCTGCTTCTCCAGTCCCGGCCGATCGATGACCGTAATGTGGCCGCGCCTATAACTGATCAAGCCCCGGGCTTGCAGCTGCCCGGCCGCCTCGGTGACGCCTTCGCGGCGCACGCCGAGCATGTTGGCGATCAATTCCTGGGTCATGGTGAGTTCGTTGCTCGACAGGCGATCCAGGCTCAGCAGCAGCCAGCGGCAAAGCTGCTGTTCCACCGAATGGTGCCGGTTGCACACCGCGGTCTGCGACATCTGCGTGATCAGCGCCTGGGTGTAGCGCAACAGCAGATATTGAAACCCGCTGTGGCGTTCGAATTCCTTTTTGAGTTCGCTCCCCTTCAGCTGATATGCCTGACCGGCGCTTTGCACCAGCGCCCGGCTGGGCGTGCTGCCGCCGCCCATGAACAAGGAGATGCCCACCATGCCTTCGTCGCCGACCACGGCGATTTCCGCCGAGGCGCCGTCCGCCATGACGAAGAGCATGGAAATGATACAGCCCGGGACGGGGAAATAAACATGCTCCAACTGAGCGCCAGATTCGTAGATCACCTTGCCCAGCGGCATGGTGACCGGCTTCAGATTGGGCAGCAGGCGATCAAATGCCTCCGCCGGCAAAGCGGCCAGAAGGTTGTTGTCTTTTGGTTTTATCCCTGTTTTGGGGTCAACACTGAGGGGCATTATCGTATTCCTTTACTGTAAGCCATCGGGCTGGGGCAATGGGACAAGCGGATATTATCCAGGGCCCCGACCTGTGGTATGTGCGATATCGAACATAGTTTATTACGAACATAGTTTATTACGCGCCTATGCAACCGTAAATCGGCATGCAATGAAAGGTTGCTGACGGCCACCCCCTCGATGAATTTTCGTTTAGTGACGGCGGTATTTTTGAAAACCCACAAGCAACTCAGGGTTTCACCGACAATCTCTAATTCAACGATCAAGAGACCGATCATGCGCTTATGTGGGCTAACGTACGGAATCAACGTGTTTTTATGTGTAATTAAGGCACATGCAACGGGAGACCGCGCCTCAGGGTGTACCGCGGTTCAGGCGTTATTAACCAATTCAGGGAGAGATCAGCCATGGCTCGCAACTCACATGCCAGTGGGGGGTGTACCTTAAAGCCGTCAAGGGCACCAAGCTTAATGGTGAACGGGTCAGTCTCAGCATCGCCAAAAAAACCGCGACCGGCCACGTCGTCGGGCACGCGCCGCCAGCGCCAGTCCTGAAAACATTCATCAATGAAATCGACGCATGCATGCGACTGGTCAAAAGCGCGCAGCATCAAGTTGAAATTCTTGTCGAGCGAAATGCCGGTTTACAGCAGGAACTTGTGAAGCTGACGCACAAGGAGGCGCAGGCCCGCCACCTGGCGTATCACGATGGGCTGACCGGTCTCCCCAATCGCAGTTTGCTGCAAGACCGGCTTCAGCAGGCCATGTCCCACGCGGACCGGTATCACAAACCGCTGGCACTGCTAATGATTGATCTCGACGAATTCAAGCGCGTCAACGACAAACTGGGGCATGCCAGCGGCGACAAACTCTTGCAAGCCGTGGCAGCACGCTTATCCAAGAGCATACGCGGAGCCGACACCGCCTGCCGTTACGGCGGAGACGAGTTCGTCATCATGCTGCCAGAAATTTACAGCCCGAATATCGTCGCCGCACATGCCGTGGAAATCGGCAGCCGCCTCGGCAAACCCTACATTATCGACGGTCACAAAATTCACATGGCCGTCAGCATAGGCGTGGCTGTCTACCCGGGTGACGGACAAACTTTCAGCGCTTTAATGAATCAGGCGGATATCGCCATGTACCGTAACAAGCGCGCGGGACCCAGCACCTGTATTACCGAACTGCCTAAAAAGGATGTGGGCCATCCCGGGTTTCAGAATCCCTCCGCCCCCGGGAACTTTTACCGCCTGCGCGAGCGGGATTTATTTATTCAGGATGAGTTAATGCACGCGCGGGAACAACAGAAGAAGCATCAGCAAATTTGACGTCGGTTGGCCGGTCTTGACCCTCAAACTATTCAAGGAACATGACAATGGGATTTGATCAAAAGGGATTTCTGGTATTTCGTGTGCAACAGGGCAATACCGGCAAGTGGAACGTCATGGAAGTGGGAATCATGAAACCGCTGGCCTCATTCGACACGCAAAAGCAAGCGACTGAATATGTGCACGATCTGGCCAGCGCCAAAGATGGATCGAAGGTGGAAATCCTCAGCGAACTTGGCATGCAAATAGCGGAAGTTGAAATAGCGGATGTTGATGCCAAAGCCTCATCCCGCTGAAGTTGGCAACTGGCGGTTTAGGGAAACTCTGATCAAGGGTTTTTTTCACGCGAAGCCGCGAAGGACGCGAAGAAAAACCCCTGACGATACAAACAGAAAGAATTTCGCGAGCTTCGCGTCTTCGCGTGAGAAATGCATTTCAGGGACTTTTTCAGAGCTTCCTTAGCGCCCGGTTTATGGGCTCGCTTCAGTCATCTCAGCGAGCCGCGTCAATTCGATTGCCTTGTGTTCGCTGCCGCACAGAATGCCGCTGTTTCGTCTCGTTATGCTGTTTTCTTCAGCGCCATACATATCGACAGGAAGTCAATGCATTGAACTGAAATTAAAGGAAGCTGCCAATGAGACAACAGAGAGTTAACCATGTACCCGAAGGCATAACACCGAACGACTCACGCCGTCCGTCCCCATCGGGTCTAAAACCATCGCCTGATTGGCCACACCAAGCCATTTCAGAATTAACGGAACTCAAACGGTCACTGGCAGCAAGCCAACAACAGTCGGAAAGTACACACCGGCAAATTGAAGCGCTGGCCAAGACCAATGCCTGTCTCAGGGAAGAATTGATAGGGCTGGCTCATAAAGTTGCCGAGGCGCGCCACTGTGCCTACCACGACGAACTGACTGGCCTGCCCTCGCGCCGCTTGCTGCTGGATCGGCTCAATCAGGCGATGGTTCAAGCGGCACGGCAGCAGAAACAGGTGGCGTTAATATTGCTCGATCTGGACGGATTCAAGGAAATCAATGAAAAATACGGCCAAGCGGCCGGAGACAAAATCCTGCGGCAAGTGGCGCAACGCCTGGTCGCGTGCATACGCAGCACGGATACAGCCTGTCGCTATGAGGGAGACGAATTCGTCATTATGCTGCCGGAAATCGACGCCAGGGAAAGCGCTGCTGAAATGGCGGAGAAAATCCGCGCGCGTCTGGCGCCGCCTTATGTCGTCAACGAGCAGTCCATGACCGTCACGGCGAGTACCGGCATGGCGGTCTATCGAGGCGATGGACAAAGTTACATCGACCTGATCAAGCAGGCCGATGTCGCCATGTGCCTCGCCAAGGTGCATGTCAATTCTCCCTCTTTTCAGCAAGTCATGCAGAATTGATCTTGGACGATGCCCTTTCTATGCCACGTCGATCTCTCGTGGCAAAACGAATGCCGAGGTTCAAGGAATGGCTGCTCGATAACTTCTACCTGGATGTACGTAATCGCCAAGGGCTTCCCTCAGCCAGTCACGGCAAATCCTTCGACCTGCTTCACGTTTTGGAACCTCTGATGTAAGTCCCCCCTCCCCCTTGACGGGGGAGGGTGGGGGTGGGGGTGCCAAGAGGCGTAAGTCCTTGACGCCGTTCACTCCCATCTTGTCGTGTCTGCCTGGGGTGCGCGAAAAGCTCGCGCACCCGCTCGGCGGGGAAAAGGTCCGTTGGACCTTTTCCGGTTTCCGCCTCACCCCCCGTGAAGGGGGAAGGGACGTTCTTTTTTGGTACTTGTTCAGAGGTTCCTTTTGCATGGAATCCCCGCCTTATGTGCGCTAACACACGGAGAGTGTGCTGGCTTGATCGCTATGCTGTAATAATTGCTTGAAATTCAACCACAGACTCAGTTTTCCGCCGGTGTCTGCAAACAAAAAACTGCATATTTTTGTGCAGGATGGGCGTATAAGCAGATGTGGTGCAGTTTGCACCCTTGGCCACGCGATCCGCCAAACTAATTCGCGCTTTAACAGAGACCGGCCATGTCCAAAAAAATCCGCAAACCCGTCATTCTCAACCCCGCCGCCGGCACGGCGGAAGGCATCACCGAGGTCCGGTGTCAGGAGGATTTACTTACAACCGGGGCGCTGCAGCGGGCGATTTTCAACAGCGCCAACTTCTCGAGCATCGCCACCGACGCCAAGGGCGTCATTCAGATTTTCAATGTCGGCGCGGAACGCATGCTGGGCTACACCGCCGCCGAGGTGATGAACAAGATCACGCCGGCCGATATTTCCGATCCGCAGGAAGTGATCGCGCGCGCGAAAGCACTAAGCGTCGAACTCGGAACCCCGATTACGCCGGGCTTCGAGGCCTTGGTGTTCAAGGCCTCGCGCGGGATTGAGGATATTTACGAGCTGACTTACTTCCGCAAGGACGGCAGCCGCTTCCCGGCGGTGGTGTCGGTGACGGCATTGCGCGACGATCAAGACGCCATTATCGGTTATCTGTTGATTGGCACCGACAACACCGCGCGCAAGCAGGCCGAAGAGGCGCTGCTCAAAGCGGGGGCTTTGCAAAACGCGATCTTCAACAGCGCCAACTTCTCGAGCATCGCCACCGACGCCAAGGGCGTCATTCAGATCTTCAACGTCGGCGCGGAACGCATGCTGGGCTACACCGCCGCCGAGGTGATGAACAAGATCACGCCGGCCGATATTTCTGATCCGCAGGAAGTGATCGTGCGCGCGAAAGCACTAAGCGCCGAACTCGGAACCTCGATTACGCCGGGTTTTGAGGCATTGGTGTTCAAGGCCTCACGCGGCATCGAGGATATTTACGAGCTGACCTACATCCGCAAGGACGGCAGCCGCTTTCCGGCGGTGGTGTCGGTCACGGCGTTGCGCGACGATCAAGACGCCATCATCGGTTATCTATTGATCGGCACCGATAATACCGCGCGCAAGCAGATCGAAGCAGAGCAGAAGAAGCTCGATCAGCGTTTGCGCGACCAGCAGTTCTACACGCGCTCTCTCATCGAATCTAACATCGACGCGCTGATGACTACCGATCCGTCCGGCATCATTACCGACGTCAACAAGCAGATGGAAGCGCTCACCGGCTGCACGCGTGACGAGCTGATCGGTGCGCCGTTCAAGAATTACTTCACCGATCCGGAGCGGGCCGAGGCCGGCATCAAACTGATGCTGAGCGAAAAGAAGCTCACCAACTACGAGCTTACCGCGCGCGCCAGGGACGGCAAGGAAACAGTGGTGTCCTACAATGCGACCACCTTCTACGACCGAGATAGAACTCTGCAGGGTGTGTTCGCCGCCGCGCGCGACGTCACGGAGAGCAAACGTCTCGATCAGGCGCTGCAGGAAACCAACGTCGAGCTGGGGAACGCCAAGTTCGCGGCGGAAAAAGCCAATCTTGCGAAATCGGATTTCCTTTCCAGCATGAGCCATGAGCTGCGCACCCCGCTCAATGCGATCCTCGGTTTTGCCCAGTTAATAGAGTCGGGCTCGCCGCCGCCAACGCCCACCCAAAAGGCCGGCGTCGACCAGATTCTCCAGGCCGGATGGTATCTGCTGGAGTTGATTAACGAGATTCTCGATCTCGCGTTGATCGAGTCCGGCAAGCTGTCGCTGTCGCTGGAGCCCATGTCGCTGCCTGAAGTGCTGCTCGATTGCCAAGCCATGATCGAACCGCAGGCACAAAAAAGCGGCATCCGCATGAGCTTTCCTGTGCTCGATGGCCCTTACTTTGCCAATGCCGATCGGACCCGGGTGAAGCAGGTTCTCATCAATCTGCTTTCCAACGCTATCAAATACAACCGCGTGGGGGGATCGGTCGAAGTGACATGCAGCACGAACACCGCGGAGCGCGTACGTATCAGTGTGCGCGATACCGGCGAAGGATTGTCCCCGGAAAAACTCGCACAACTGTTCCAGCCGTTCAATCGTCTCGGACAAGAGGCCAGCATCGAGGAAGGCACCGGCATCGGTCTGGTGGTAAGCAAGCGGCTGGTCGAATTGATGCAGGGCAAAATCGGCGCGGAAAGCATTGTCGGGGTAGGCAGTGTGTTCTGGATCGAACTGAACTCGGCGGCCGCACTACAGCTTGCCGCCGGTGCAGACGAACCGCTGGCGCCGCTGCAAGCGCGCGTTGCGCATGGCGCGGCGCTGCGTACCCTGCTGTATATAGAAGACAATCGGGCCAACATGCAACTGGTCGAGCAACTCATCGCGCGTCGTCCCGACATGCGCT
>NZ_JANLGY010000007.1 GCF_024653915.1 Sulfuricaulis sp.
CGCGATCAACAGCGCTTGCCCGAAATCGTTCCCGAGACCGGACGGTGCCAGCCAACGGGTGTAGAGCAGCGTGCTGAGGGAGGCGGCAAGGAGAAGGCAGGCAAAATCGCCCAGCGGAAGCAGATCGCTGGCTACAGTAGCCACGCTGCGGCTCAACACGCGCCGCGCGGGCCGCCCAAGGTGACTGCCCCAAATCCCTTCGGAGAAATTCATGCGCGCAAAATAGACTTTGAGCGACTCAGCGTCTGTACGTCTCCGCACTCAGTACGTGGGCGTACAGACTCCGACGGTGTTGCAACGCAGACTGCCTGGGTTTGGATCAGCGGCTGCGCCGGTGCAAGTCTGGCTTATATCCGCGCGATCAAAACCGGATCGTTCTAACCAGAAAATGGACCTAACCATGGCCAACCGATTAAGGCGAGCGCCAGCGCATGCAAAATAACTCCATATTATTTCCGGTAAGGCAGAACTGGCCTGCGACCTATGAATTAAATAGTAACGTTAACGCGCAGGATAAAAAAATTCTAAAAAACTCACCAAGAGCAGCAGCGCCAGGCATTCTCTTCACCGCGACAATCCGCTGGCCGATCGCCGCCCGTCTCGCGATAGCTTTTGCCAATATGGGCTGCCGCGTGGAGGCAATTTGTCCGGGCCAGCATCCCGTGACCACGGTGCGAGCCATCCAGCGGATTTACCCATACTCCGTGCTCAAGCCATTGGTTTCGTTGCGCGCCGCCATCGAATCGTCTGCGCCCGATCTCGTCGTTCCTTGCGATGACGATGCGGCAGCCCACCTTCACCAGTTATATGAGCGCGCCGGCGAAACAGGCTTCTCGGCGAATGCATTACGCGTTCTTATTGCGCGTTCGCTGGGAGCGCCCGAGGCTTGCGCACTCGCGACCGCGAGGGGAAAGTTGATGGCCCTGGCCGCGGAGGAGAGGGTACGGATCCCGGAAACCACCGTTGTGGTGACACCAAGCGAATTAACCGCCTGGCTCGCGCAACACGGATTTCCGGCAGTGATCAAATTAGATAGCACATGGGGCGGACAGGGCGTCTCGATCGTTCGTGATCACGAGGAGGCCGAGCATGCCTTTGGGATCATGACGTCGCGTCCGTCCATGGTGAATGGCGTGGCGCGCATGCTTTTGGAGCGAGACCCGACTTTTCTTCTGAACTCGCTGAAGGAGCCACGGCGTACCATTACGTTGCAAGATTTCATCCCTGGTAGCCCCGCCAACCGGGCGGTCGCATGCTGGCAAGGACAGGTTCTGGCGGGTATCAGCGTGGAAGCAATCAGGACGCAGCACCCGACAGGGCCTGCCACCGTCGTGCGCGTCATCGAGAATCCGGAGATGTCCGAGGCGGTGAAACGGCTGGTGCGCCGGCTCGGGATTTCCGGGTTGTGGGGGGTTGATTTCATTCTGGAGGCATTGACCGGAGCCGCTTACCTCATCGAAGTGAATCCGCGCGCCACACCCATTTGTCATCTGCCGCTGGGTGCAGGACATAATCTCCCGGCCGCACTCTATACGCAGCTGACGGGAACCCCGCCGCTGGCACCGCCTGCAATGACAGATCACGATGTCATCGCCATGTTTCCCGGCGAATGGCACAGGGATCCCGCCAGCAGCTATTTGCGCACGGCCTATCACGACGTACCGTGGTGCGAGCCGGGTCTGATTCAGGATTGCCTCGATCGGCCATGGTCGGAGCGCGGCTTGATTGCGCGATTGAGAGCGCGTATGCGTCCAAAGCCGGCCATGCTGTCGATCCGGCATAAAGATCCGACGGGTGCGGGTGCGCCGACCAGCGTGGATTACGCGCACGATCATTCGAGCTTAAACGGGTTCAAACACCTTGCTTCCCCGGCCCTCGCCGATAAAAAAACCGCGTTCGTCCGATAGGCCTTTTCGTTGTCGGGCTAGGGAAGCAATCCAAAAACCGACACTTGATATTGTGAGCCGACATAGACCCTGCCGTTTGCCACGGTCGGAACGCTGAACTTGATCGCCGGTCCGGGGTTGTCACGCGCCGCGTTTTGATTACTGTTGTAGAGTTCGATGATAACGTCCGCGGCTGAATAGGCATGGAGTACCGTTGGCGCGCCCGATCCATTGGTCTCCAGTGCCCACACGATCCCGTTGCTTGAGCCGTTGGCGGAAACAACCGGCGTCGCGCCGGGCCATGGGAAACTGTTCGTCGACTCCCCTGAAAGAACAAGCTGCCCCTGACCAAGGGTGTAGGCTTTCAGCTTGTCTCCGACTGCCGCCATGTAGACCGTGTTTTCAAAGTATGCCGGAGTGCCGAATATCAGGCACCTGCCCGTTCCACACAGCCCCCACGTAAAGGACTGCACGATCTGGCTGTCGCTGCCTGCCTGGAACTTTCCCAGGTTGTCGCGATTCAGCAGGTAAGCAATGCCTTGTTTCCCGAGGCTCAACATCAGACGCGGAGGGCCTACGGATTGATCCGGTAACAGCAACGGCCCGGCCGCACTCATATCCGCGTTCGCATTCTCCAGCTCTTGCTGGTTAAACGGTGTGAAGTAGTCAGAAATCGTCAACGATCCATTCGTCAGCTTGAGGACGCTGTCACTGTAACTGTCGACACCCGGGCTCGGATCGAAGGGCCCGTCGCCGGTCATGACGAAGACGTTGCCGCTGGCATCGGCTGCCGGGCCGCCGCCGCTGTGCCAGATTCCGCCTTTTCCTTTGGGATCGTTGGGAACGACGTTGAATGCACCGAGCTGATCCAGGGTTTTCGCATCATAGGCCAGCACCCATCCCTGGTAGGGTCGGATGACGCAATGCGAGGAAAAGGCGATAGAGATAATATTTTTATTCAGCAGCAACGCCGCACGCTGATTTTGGCGCAAGGATTGGAACAGCACACGACCGTTGCCATCATTGGGCGACGTCGTGCCGGGAACGGAGGCTCGCAGCGTCCGTCCCGAACCGGGCCGGCTGGCGCCGGTAGCGATGTCCAGGGCGTGCAGGCGGTGTTCGTAAGCGACGACGGCGCCGTTTATTTCCTTTGTCTTGGCGACGACATAAAGCGTGCCCGTGGCCCGATCAATGACCGGGGTGCCGGTAATCCCGATTTCCGGCGTCAAATCCGCGCAACCGCCGGGGATGACCGGCCCGGGTCCGGTGTAGCCCGGCGGCGAGGCGGTATCCTGATAGGGCACGGTGGTGATGCCGTTGGCCGGATCGATGAAGCTCACCTGCCATAGCGGCGCGCCTGTCTGGTTATTGGCGTCGAAGGCATAGACGCTGTTGTGCTCGGTGGCCACGAATACGACATTGCGCAGCTGGCCGGCGACCGGCACGTTCGACACATAGAGCGGCTGCGCGTAAACATAGCCATCCACGGAATATGAAAAGAGCTTGCCGAATGTCGTGCTGTTGACATTCGCGGGGGTGAGCAGCGTTTCCTGGAGGTTCTGCCCGGTACGTGCGTTGTCATTATGATAAGTGAGGACATCGACCGCTGTCTGGGGGGCTGGAGGCGCCGGGGCTGGAGGCGCCGGGGCTGGCGCCGTCGTATCTGGAGTGGACGGATCCGCGGCAGTGGTTCCAGCGCTATCGGTGCGTGAACAGCCTGTTAAAAAACTGACCGCCAGCAGAATCAGGCCAAAATATATTCTGGCTTCATGTTTTGATGAACGAATCATCTCCTCGCTCCATCCCGTGACCGGGTTCATTTACCAGCCACAGTGTGGGCCCGGAAAAGATTTTCATCGGTACGTCAGCGTACATGGAGATAAAAATCAGCAGTTCAGCCCCCTGCCCTGCTCACGTAGCGCGGTTGAATGGCCCGGATTGAAAATTCCGCCGTATGTACGATATCGCACAGAGGAAAACGCCGAGATTGGGAATAATTTTCCAAACCGCGGATCACCCTCAACCTGGAGGGTTTGATTTGAAATCCGGACATGTTCGCCTGTTACCGACATCGCACAGGTCTGCGGGAGAAATCTTTATTTATCCGCAAAGCGCAAGCATGAATGTTGTTTTAAGGAGTGGATGCCAATGAACGTTTACCAAAATTATTTCAAGCATATTAAGCTGTCGTTTGCGGTATTCACGTTGCTCATTTTTGTGCCCGGATGCGGAGGTAGCGGCGGGGGCAGTGGTAGTGGAAGTGGAAGTGGGGGTGGAGCAAACGGAGGAAGTTCAGGTCCGCCAGATAACACCGCGCCCACCGTGACCGCCATGACCCCGGGTGAAGCCACGACAGGAATGGCGACCAATGCCCGACTCACGGTCACTTTCAGTGAGGCAGTGGTTTCTGGTGGCATCAGTCCTGAAGCAGTTAATACAGTAACTTTCAGGCTGACCGACGGGGCCAATTCCATTCCAGGAACAGTTGGCTTCGACACCACCAACAACATTGCCGTGTTCACGCCCGGCAGCAATCTCGCGCCCAATGTGACTTATATCGCAACGATTGTGACCGGTATTAAGGATTTGGGAAATAATTCCATTTCAACAGACTTTGCTTGGGATTTCGTAACGGGTGGAGCGGATAATATCGCGCCCACCGTGATTTCCACGATTCCCGTTAACGCTGCCACGGGCGTGGCAATCAACCGCAAACTCACGGCCAGCTTCAAGGAGGCAATGGATTCGTCGACGATGACACCGGCAAACTTTACGGTGACGGGACCTAACGTCACACCGGTTTCAGGTACGGTGACCTATCTTGGCGGAACAGCGATCTTTACACCTGCGCAAAATTTTGCGCCGAATGCAGTTTATACCGCGAGGATCACCACGAGTGCTGTGGACCTGGCAGGCAATGCCTCGCAAGCGAATACATGGAGTTTTACCACAGGCGCCAACGCGGATGTCGTTACACCAGTCGCCAATTCCACCAGCCCGGCGCCTGCCGAGTCAAACGTCGCCATCGACAGGGCAATCAACGTCACCTTCAGTGAGCCCATGGACCCGGTAACCATTACCACGGCAAACTTTACCGTGACCGGACCTGGCACCGACCTCGTGATAGGAACCGTGGCCTATGACACGAGCAACAACACCGCGACCTTTACACGACACGTCCATCTCGCCACACCCGTGGGTCCCCATCCCGTGCCCGTGAGAAATCTGGCGCCCAACACCACTTATACCGCCACGCTCACCACCGGAGCCAAGGACATGGCAGGCAATGCACTGGCCAACAACCTGCAATGGAGCTTTACCACGGCGCCATAAATTTGAGGCGAGAGCCGGCCGATTTGTCCAACCGCCACAACTGACGAGTCAGAAGATTGTTTGCCAACACACTGCCTGTCGTCATGGAGAATAACAATGATTCTGGAGCAAGAGTTGATGACATGGGCAAGCTGCATTCGCGATCGCGTCAACCTTCACGCACGATTGATATTATGGAACGGGCAACAGTTCGATCTTGGGCATTTCACCACTCCGCGGATCGTTTTACGCGTTAAAAGCATGGCCGCCATTCCGTATCTGCTTAACCCTACCCTCGATCGTCTGGGCAAAGCCTATGTCAAGGGGATGATTGATCTCGAGGGCAAGTTGAACGATATCGTCGCTATTGCTTATGCCATCGTGAGCAATACCGTGCCGGTGGGCGGACGGGTAGCACGGATGGCCCGCTTCTTTCAGCACACCAGGCAATCCGACAAAAAGGCCGTCCAATCGCATTACGACGTATCGAACGCCTTTTATGCGCAGTGGCTCGATCCAGCCATGGTGTACTCGTGCGCCTATTTCGAACAGGGTAACGAGGACCTGCCAACCGCACAGATGAACAAGATCGATCACATACTTGCCAAGATCAAGCTGCAACCGGGACAAACACTGCTCGACATTGGGTGCGGTTGGGGCGCGCTGGTGATGCGGGCAGCAAGCCATTATGGCGCCCGTTGTGTCGGCATTACGCTTTCAAAAAACCAGTACGAACTGGCGATCGAACGCGTCAAGGCCGCGGGGCTGACCGATCGCGTTGCCATCCGGCTGGAGGACTATCGCGACATGACCGGTCGGTATGATCGTATTACCAGCGTCGGCATGTTCGAGCATGTTGGCCGAAACAACTTGCCGGCCTATTTCAGGCGCATGCATAATTTGCTTGCCGAGGACGGCATGGCGTTAAATCATGGCATCACATCGACCGATCCCGACGGAGGCGCCATTGCCTTCGGCGGAGGCGATTTCATCGACGAATATGTTTTCCCGGACGGTGAATTGCCACACCTCAGTCAGGCGCTCCTGGCGATGCAGAAAGGCGGGCTGGAGGTAATCGACGTGGAGAACCTGCGCCGTCACTACGCCAAGACCCTGTCGATCTGGGCGGACAACTTCGACCGGCACAGCGGGCTCATTCAGCAGGAAGTGGACGATGAACAATTCCGCATCTGGCGCGTTTATCTCGCTTTCTGCGCCCACGCTTTTGAACACGACGACATTTCCGTTTATCAGGTGCTGTGCCACCAGGCTCGACGCAGTGCCGACTCGCTGGACTGGTCGCGACGCTATATCTACAACGCACAGCAAGCGACTGTGCAGAATTAGAAAAATTGGCAGCCCCGGATCCGGGGCTGCTTCGTTGGCGTGGAAATACGCGGGAGGCAGAGCAGGCAGGATTCTTCATGCTCCGGGAGCATTACTCAAGGCAAGACAGGTTGCCTGACGGTTATGCCCCTGCCCTGGCCATAACAGGAACCGGTCACGCCTGGCTCAGGGTGAACCGGTGTTTGATCTGGCGTATCTTGTGGGGAAGCTTTGATGAAGTCCGTTCGTGGTGAGCCTGTCGAACCTTGAACGGCGTTCCAAGTGATTCTCATTTTGTGGCTCTGTTGAATTTTGAGTGGGTGAAAAAGGCCCGGCAGGGAAAAATGGAATCCCCCCTCCCTTGACGGGAGGGGGCGAGGGGGAGGGTGAGCATCGTCGTGAAGTAACAATGGATCCGGGTTTTGCCGCGTGTCGGTCCGCCACCCCCACCCTCCCCCGTCGAGGGGGAGGGAGCATGTCACGACGACCCGTCGGCTCGGGTGATTACCCACTCGTTTTTCAACAGAGACAGTTTTGTTAGCAGGTTGCTGAAAAAGTCAGAGAAACACCCAAATCCGTCATTCCGGCGAAAGCTGGGTGAGGCGGGGTTTTCGCGAACATACTTAACGTATGTTCGCGCCGCCGAACGGGTGCAACGGGTTTTGTTGCACCCCGGGCAGCAACAGCATATTACTGATTTTGTTGGTTCTAATATTCTGGACCCCGGCTTTCGCCGGGGTGACGAAGAGTTTTTCAGCAGCCTGTCAGGCGCGCTTAGAACAGTCTCTCGGGAATGGTGACCACGTCACCGGGTCTCAACTCAAGGTTGGATTCGAGCTTTCCCCTGGCCAGGATATCGGCGAGAGCAATGTCGAATACGTCGGTTTTTGTCTTTCCGTTGCGATAAAGCTTGGTCCGGTTCGGTGAGGCGAAATCATTCGTGCCCCCCGCCTCGAGCACGGCGTCGAGGACCGTCATGCCCGGACGATAGGGCATGGAACGCGGCGTGCGGACGGCGCCTGTTACACGCACGCGTGAAAGAAATTCATGGCTGCGCAACTCCGTCAGAATGACCGCCACATTCGGATCACGGATATACGCCGACAGCTTGTCCTTGATGATGGCCGCGACCTGGCTGGGCGTCTTGCCGCCGGCCTGCACATCGCCTATCAACGGAACCGATATTTTTCCATCCGGCCGCACCGGTACGGCGGCCACTGACATATCGGGGTGGCGCCATACTGTTATCTGCAGGCGATCGTCTACGCCAATACGGTAATCACCCTCCACGCGTGAGGCAGAGTGTTTCGCCTCTTCATTATCATCTCCGGTACCCGGCACCGATGCACAACCTGTTGCCAGTAAAAACAGTCCCGACAACAATGCTGACACAATATGAAACGAGTTCATTTATGGCTGTATCCGGTTAGGCGCAGGCTTTGTGCCCGATGGAGTCGGGCTGCTTGAGGCTCTCGGCGCCATGATATCGGGGATGTGGTTAAGGCTCTGTTGTTTCATTCTGCCAACATGTTATGCATTCAAAAAAGCAACATACGCTGCGAAACAGCAGCATTCTGTGCGCTAGCAAACATATGAGATCTATGCATTCGATGAGCCAGGGAAAGCACGGCGCTGGCGAAGAGCCCGCGATAGCCGGGGTAGAGGTAATAATTTGCGCCAAATCAGCTTGCTGGGAAGATTGCCCGAGCACACGGGCCGACATAAAAGCCTGATCGTCGAGTGATTGCAAAGAACGAGTAAGACCGGAACACGCCGGGTTGCGGCTTCCAGCCACTTAAAGTGTGTGCTGGAGACACATGTTCGATACCGCACAGTGCAGAATTAATTTCCCGAGTACATCTAAGCAGCAGCTTCGTCAGTTTCACAACGATATGGGCGAGGCTGTCACGTAACCAACATGCAGGTCAGCCAGACCAGTTTTCCGTAGTAACTGAAGAACGAGTCTCTCATGAAAACGCCGCGCGCAATTCTCAAAGCCTTGGCCGGTAAGACGCTGGGCGGGGAGGGATTCATATCTGGCTGCATGTTCAGAACGATGTTTTTTTGCGTTGCTTTCGCGCTGGCGCTCATCACACCAGCCGCTGGCCTTGCCAGCGAATCCAAAGCGAACAAAAACGAGTTCGTCCCAGACACGCTAAGCCTTGGCTTGCCACTACAGTTCAACCGGTACGATCAATACATTGTTGCGCAAAATCCCGCCGGCACGACGGACATTCCGCCCCAACCTTCTTCCACGGAAACCCCCACCGAGCCAAGAAAGCCGCTTCGATTCGAGGAAACGGAGGCCGGCAAGAGCTATCTCCTCCCGGTTTGGGAAATCGCCGGGTTCAACCTCCTGCTCAATCGTATCGACTACTACTTCATTGACAAGCAGGTGTACGGCAGCACTTATTCCTCAATCCGGAAAAATTTGAGCGGCCGGTGGGTTGTCGACACCGACCCGTTCGCCGTGAACCAGTTCATGCATCCGTATCAGGGATCCATCTACTTCGGGTTTGCGCGATCGACCGGTCTCGGTTACTGGGAATCCCTGGGGTATACCTTCGGCGGCAGCCTGCTCTGGGAAATCGTGGGCGAGACGAGCTCGCCCTCCATTAACGACTTGTTCACCACCGGCTTCGGTGGGACTTTCCTCGGCGAACCGCTGTTCCGGATGGCGAGCATGTTGCTTGAGGGCGGAGGCAAAACGCCCGGGTTCTGGCGCGAGCTGGGCGCCGCGGTGATCTCTCCGTCTCTGGGCTTTACCCGACACGCCTTCGGCAACCGGTTCCGCTCCGTGTTCGACAGCCACGACCCGGCTGTCTATACGCGCGTGCGCCTCGGCTGGAACAAGGTCGATAATGTGTTCGACGAGGCCGTGTCGCAAAAGGTGCAACGCGATTCGGCGACCCTGGACTTTCACATGGCCTACGGGCTCCCCGGCAAGGCCGGGTATACCTATACACGTCCTTTCGACTACTTCGATTTCCAATTTTCCGCCAACACCGCCAATGTGTTCGAGAACATCATGAGCCGCGGTCTCCTCGTTGGAAAGGAATACGAAGTGGGCGAAACCTATCGCGGCATATGGGGCCTCTATGGAAGCTACGATTACATCTCGCCACAGATATTTCGCGTCTCGAGTACGGCACTTTCTTTCGGTACGACCGGCCAGAAGTGGCTTTCGAAAACGATGGCACTACAGGGCACGGCCCTGGCTGGTCTGGGCTACGGCGCGGCCGGGACCATCCGCGGTGCCGGTGAACGCGATTACCACTATGGCGCCACGCCGCAGGCGCTCCTGGCGCTGCGCATGATATTCGGCGAGGCAGCCAACCTCGACATCACGGCGCGCTCATATTATGTCAGCGAAGTAGCCTCTACCGAGGATCGAGGAACGGAGCGTATCTTCCGCGGGGATGCGGCACTCACCGTGCGCGTTCACGGCCCTCACGCTGTCACGCTCAAGTACATTACTTCCCAGCGAGATGCGCGCTATCCCGACATCAATGACACCCACCAGACCGTGAACACCCTTAGCCTGCTCTACTCATACTCCTTCGGCGAGACCAGGTTCGGCGCGCTTGAATGGCGCGCCGCTGACGAACACCCAATAGACCAACCCATCCGCGACGCATCGCAGGCCGGCGAGCCCAAACCTTAGCACAGCCACCACGTCCTATTATTCCAACAGCAATCTTGGATATCCGATGCACTTTCATTACATTCCGACATTGCTGGCTATTATTTCCCTCCCGGTTTTCCTGGCCGGTTGTGCCTCCTTGCTTCCGCATGCGCACACCAGCACCGTGGGCCCGTGGCAGAATTATTATGAAGCACAGCAAGCCTTCGATAAGATCGTCCCTTACCAAACCACGCTCGAAGACCTTAAGACACTCAAGCTGGATCCCCAATCGAATCCGAATATCACCATCCTGAATTATTCCGATGTGATACGCCGTTTCATCCCAAGTCCCTCGGTCAGCGCAGAAGAATTGGCTCCCGGGGTAAGGGCGTGCATCCTGGCCAAGGCGGCATGCAACGGCTATGAGATCGTTCAGAGCTCCAACAGCCGCAAACGCCATGGGAATTTCTGGGCGGATTTCACCAATTTCAAACGGAAGGTCGAGATTACCGGCTGGAGCTTCAATGGGGTCATCCTGGTCAAGGATAACGTCGTCATCTACACGCTAACCGGCGGTCAACCGGCCATTTACGCGCTCGAGGAAAACAAGAATCCCCTCGGTCCGTTTCAGGGTTCAGGCGAGTCAGCGTTGCGTAATAGCGTTCCCTTGCCTTGACCCCGCCATCCGGCCAACCTTGACCAAAGGGCATGCCAGTCGGGTACGGTGCAATCGGGAAATGTCCCAATGTCATGCTGGGGCAGATACATACCGGCTTGCCGGGCGCCAAACGCGTTGTCGGCGTAATGGTCGGAGAAGGTTATCGAACGGCAGTGACGATGTTCTGGCGGTACCGCACATCGGACAGCAGGCGGTCCAATTCCTTCTTGACCACGGCGTAGCACTCGCACGCGCGGGTCTCCAGTCCGGCCCGCTCAAGCACGGTAATGTGGCCGCGACGGTAGCTGATAAAACCGGCGCGCTGCAATTGCCCGGCGGCCTCCGAAATGCCTTCCCGGCGCACGCCGAGCATGCTGGCGACCAATTCATGCGTCATGATCAACTCATTCGAAAGCGACCGATCGAGTGTCAACAATAGCCAGCGGCACAGTTGCTGCTCTATCGAATGGTGTCGATAGCAGGCCGCGGTCTGGGTCATCTGCGTCATCAGCGCCTGGGTGTAGCGCAACAATAAACGCTGCATCATGTCGGCACGATTGAATTCCTGCATCAGCAAGCGGCTCTCCAGCCGGTAAGCGTGCCCCGCGGCCTGTACCACCGCCGAGCTGGGCGTGGTGCCTCCGCCCATAAACAGCGAAATGCCGACGACACCTTCATTGCCCACCCCCGCGGTTTCGGCCGACCCGCCGGACTCCATGACATAGTGCAGCGACACGATGGCGGTGGTGGGGAAATAGGCGTGACGCAACTGTCCGCCAGGTTCGTAGAGGATTTCACCGAGCGGCATCGGCACCAGTTCCAGATGCGCGGACAGGCGATCGAATGCCGCCGTGGGCAGGGCCGCGAGCAGATGGTTTTGATTCGGACTATGAGGTGGTGACATGGTGAACGATCGAAATCCCTTGTTCTAATTCTTTGCCGTGGTTTCCACGCCGACTCCGCGGTAACCGATAAAGCGCGAGGACCGGTTGAACATCGGTTCCCCGCTGACGCGAAATTTTTGTTGCGAGCCATCGGCGTTGACGCGGCTGAAGGCGAAATCCAGGAATGGCTGGCGGGCGGCGATCTTTATCTGTAGTGCTTCGCGCTCCGCCTCGTTCCAGCCACCCGCCCGCGCATCGCTGGGTTCTCCCGCCAAGGAGTCGACGCGGATTCCGAGCATCTCCAGGACTGGGCCGGAAACCTTGGTGAAGTCCCCGTGCTCGTCCTGCTCCCAATACCAGTCAGAGGCCAGTTCGGTGAGGCTGCGATAGCGCGCCTCGCTTTCGCGCAGCTCGGCGGTGCGTTCCTGCACGGTTTGTTCCAGTACCTTGCTGTAATTGTCCAGTTGTTTGTACAGCAGCCGCACTTCCAGCATGTTGTGGATGCGCGTTTTGACTTCGACCAGATCGAACGGCTTGCTGATGAAATCCTTGGCGCCGGCCTGCAACGCGCGCAGCTTGTGACCCGGTTGCGCGGTGAGCACGATGACCGGCAGGTAACGGTCCGCCGCGTTGGTCTTGAGGCCCTCCATCACCTGGAAGCCATCCAGGCCGGGCATCTGCAGATCGAGCAAAATCAGGTCGTAGTGGTTTTTGCGGTGCAGCGCGCAGACCTCCTGTGAATTCATGGTTGAGGCAACGCCGGTGTAGCCGGCCTCGTTCAGCAATTGCTCAAGCAGACTGATATTGGACTCCTGATCGTCAACAATCAGGATGCTGGCGTTAAAAATGTCGGGTGCACTAACCATCATACTTTTTCCTCTTTAATGGCGTGGGCCGATTGCGTTTCCGCAAATTTCAGCACCACGTCCAACGTATCCATGAACTTGTCGACCTTGATAGGCTTGGTGAGATAGCGGAAGAATCCTGCCGCCAGGCCTTTCTCGATATCGCGGGGTATGGCATTGGCGCTGAGCGCCACCACCGGGATGTGTGCCGTGGCCGGGTCGGCGTGCAGGATTTTCAGCGCCTGGATACCGCTGATGCCAGGCAGATTGATGTCCATCAGGATGACATCCGGCCGGGAGGCGCGCGCCATCTCGATGCCGCGGTTACCGTCACTCGCGCTCAGCAAGCGGATATCGGGACGGCGCGCCATGAGATCCTCGACCAGCATCAGATTGGCCGGGTTGTCCTCGACATAGAGCAGGGTGCGCTGGCGCCCGCCGGCATGAACTTGCGCTTGGGCGGCTGCCGTGAGTTCGGCGGCGGTGACATGTTGTGGTTCAGCCGTTAAGTTCAGCTCGAACCAAAACACACTGCCCACACCGACCGTGCTTTCCACGCCGATTTCGCCCTTCATCAGTTCGACCAGCCGCTTGCTCACCATCAGGCCGATGCCGGTGCCTTCCTCGATGCTGGTTTCTTTTCCAAGACGATTGAACGGCTGGAAAAGCTGCGTCAGTTTATCCGGGGCCAATCCTTCGCCGGTGTCCTTGATGCTGATGCGAATGCGTCCGGGGGTGCTCGTGAGGCAGTCCACGACGACCGTTCCGCCCGCCTTGTTGTATTTGATCGCGTTGGAAAGAAGGTTGATGAGAACCTGCTTCACTCGCGTTCGATCGGCCTTAACGAAGTAGGGCATTTCGAACTGACAAAAACTCATGTGAATGTCGCGCTTTTTCGTCTGCGGTTCGATCATGGTCTGGCATTCGCGCACGACTTCGGCCAGCGATATCGGTTCCAGCGAAATCGGAAGCTTGCCGGACTCGATCAGCGCCAGATCGAGGATTTCGTTGATCAGTTCCAGCAGATACCACCCCGCCTTGAGAATCTGATCGACACTTCGCTTCTGGGAGATCGTCGGCGACGGCGTACCGGACTCTATCAGCTGGGCGAAACCGAGGATCGCACTGAGCGGCGTGCGCAGCTCATGGCTCATGCTGGAAAGAAAATCCGATTTTGCCAGATTGGCTTTTTCGGCAACGGCCATGGCCTTGTTCAGCTCTAGTTCGACCTGCTTGCGCACGGAATTGTCGGTGCCGATCAACAGGTATCCGAGGATATCGCCATAATCATCGCGCAGCGCCGTGATCGACACGATGGCCGGAAAGCGGCTGCCATCCTTGCGGATATAGGTCAACTCATAGCTGTCGTCGATCTCGCGCGAAGCTTTGAAAGCCAACGCCTCGAAGCCCGGCTTAATCGGGGTGGCGAGTTCGAGGCTCAGCGCCTGCGCCCGCGCCATTACTTCCTGCGGATCGTGGATGTCGCTGGGGTTGATCTTGTTAACGACTTCGGCGGCCTGATAGCCCAACATGCGCTCGGCGCCGATATTGAATAATTGAATGATGCCTTTCTCGTCGGTGGCGATAATCGAGAAATTGGGGCTATTGAGGATCGCGTTCTGCAACGCCCCCGTTTTAAGCAAGGCTTCCTGGCGTCGGACCTCGGTGATGCCTGCCGTCGTGCCAGCGGCGGGGTTGAGAATGTCGGAATCGTGAACTTTTTCGAGCATGGCCAACCTCTGTTAAAGCGCGATTGAGTCTGGCGGATCGCGTGGCCGAAGGTGCGGGCAGCACCTCATCTACTTATACACCCATCCTGCAAAAAAATGCATGCTTTTGCTTGCAAAAGCCGGGGGTTAGTGAGTCCACGGATGAATTTTGAGCAGCCCTATAATAATAGCGATCAAGCCCGCTGCTCTCCGTGTGTTACCGCACATAAGGCGGAGATTCAGTCTTATTGAGGACAGATTGCATCAGCTACGCGGCATCGCCAACAGGTCGATATGCGCGGCGATGCGATAATCGTTCTTGCCGGTGCGTTTGGCCTCATACAAGGCCATATCCGCGCTCTTCATCAGCGTCTCCACCTCCTCGCCGTGCGTGGGATAAATACCGACACCGACGCTGGCGGTCATGCTCACGTCGCGGTCGTGAATGCAATAGGGTTGTGACACGGCCTGCATCACTTTTGACACCAGCTTGGCGACACCGTCGGCATGACTCAATTCCCACAACGCGATCACGAATTCGTCACCACCCAAGCGCGCCACCGTGTCCTCTTGACGCACGGCGGCCACCAGGCGCGCGGCGACCATCTTTAGCAGCGTGTCGCCGGCATCGTGGCCCAGGGTGTCGTTGATCTGCTTAAATCCGTCCAAATCCAAATACATCACCGCCATGGTGCGCTTGTTCCGGCGCGCATGCGCGATGGCCAAGGAAAGTCTGTCCATTAAAAGCCGTCTATTCGGCAGCCCGGTCAACGCGTCATGCAGCGCCAAGGATTCCAGCGCACGGTTATAATGCTCGAGTTGCTTGTACAACAACCGCACCTCCAGCATGTTGTGAATGCGCGTCTTGACTTCGACCAGCTCTAACGGTTTGGCTACAAAATCTTTCGCGCCGGAGGCCAGCGCTCGCAGCTTGTGACCCGGTTGGGCCGTAATGACGAGTATCGGAACATAGCCATCGGCTTCGATTTCCTTCAGGCCTTGCATCACCTGGAAGCCATCCATGCCGGGCATCTGCAGATCGAGCAGAATCAGGTCGTAGTGGTTGGCGCGATGCAGCGCGCAGACGGCATGCGGATCCATCGTCGACGTCATGTGCCGATAGCCGGCGTCACACAGCATTTGCTCCAGCAACTGCACATTGGCTTTCTGGTCGTCTACGATCAGAATACTGGCGTTAAGAATATCGGCGTTACTAATCATCGCAGGGATCCTGATATAACGGCGCCGTCTAATTCTGTTTCCGCATGTTCCAGCGCCAAGTCCAGCGCATCCATGAGCTCGTTGAGCTTGATGGGTTTGGTGAGATAGCGGAAGAATCCAACCTCTAGTCCCTTCTCGATATCGCGGAGCATGGCATTGGCACTGAGGGCAACGACGGGAATGTGCGCCGTTGCCGGATCTTCACGCAGGATTTTCAGCACTTGGATACCGCTGATGCCAGGCAGATTGATGTCCATCAGGATCACATCCGGGAGATGGGCGCGCGCCAGCGTGATGCCGCGCATGCCATCCCCGGCACTCAACAAGCGCATGTCGGGACGACGCGCGATGAGTTGCTCGACCAGTTGCATGTTGGCCCG